>JBIISS010000001.1:0-34880 GCA_044340895.1 Microbacteriaceae bacterium | reverse complement strand
ACGACGGTTCCGGAGTCGACAACCGTGTGACCGATGTCACGGGCCTCTGCGCTCGGGCCGATCTTGAGCGGATTCGCCCAGAGAAGCCATGCGATGAGCGCGACGATTACGAAGGCGACGAACATCCACATGGCCAGACGGTTGCCTCGAACCGTGGACCTCGACCGGCCATAGCGGTCGTTGAGGGAGGGGGGTTGTGACACCTTCGACTCCTTCAAAGACAGTTACGCTTGGTAACAGGATAATCCGCACCAACTGAAGGGTTGCCATCGTGCTCTTGGCAGAAACAATCGATCCCGAACTCGTGACACCCGGTCCGATCGGATTCGCCGCGATTGTTTTGGTTGCGGTCGCCACGACTCTGTTGCTGTTCGACATGGTGCGACGCATCCGTCGTCAGAAGATTCGGGCTGAGGTTGAGGCGATGCTCGATGCCGAAGAAGCTGCGGCTCGTGCGTCCAAGCCGGGTTCACGCTCCAAGAAGAAGTAGCCCAGAACGACTCGGCGCTTAGGCGTTGTAGACCGGCGACAGGCAGATGAGCAAGATTGCCGTCCAGTGGCAGAGGAACGCCAGTACCGTCGCCGTGTGAAAAATCTCGTGGAAGCCGAAAACACCGGGCACCGGGTTTGGCTTCTTGAGCCCGTAGACAATCGCGCCGACCGTGTAGAGCAATCCGCCCACCACGACAAGCACCATCATGGCGAGGTTCGCCGCCAGCAGGTCGCCGAGATACATCACAGCGGCCCAGCCGAGCGCGAGATACAAGATCACGTAGAGCCAGCGCGGGGCGTTAATCCAGAACACACGGAAACCGATTCCGAGAATCGTTCCACCCCACACGAGGGCGAGCAACAGAAGCCCCTTGTCTTGCGGCAGGGCGAGCAGGGCGAGCGGCGTGTACGTGCCGGCGATCAGCAAGAAGATGTTGGCGTGGTCGATGCGCTTCAGGATGATGCGCGTTCGGTCTTTCCAGTTGAACCGGTGATACAGAGCGGAGTTGCCAAAGAGCAGCATCGAGGTGAGCATGAACACTGCGGCTGCCAGCTTTGCAATCATTCCGTCAGCCAAGACAATCAGCACGACGCCACCGGCAATCGCAACGGGAAAGGTTGCCGCGTGAATCCAACCGCGCCAGGTTGGCTTCAGTTCATTCGGGGTAAGTGTTTCCGTTGCATCAAGCAGTGGCAAGGCGTCCATGGTCAAACCCTAGTGCGCCAAGGTGCGCATGCCCCTGTGAACCGAGGTGTCCACTAGCCTTGTGCGGTGACGACCGATGACTTGCGCGCTCCAGGCCTGCTGTATCGCCTGTACGAGAAGCGCCTACGTCGGGGTTTGACTCCCGACGTGTTGCCCCACCACATCGGCATGATTGTCGACGGCAATCGACGCTGGGCGCGCGAACGGTTGATGGAGAGCGAAGCACATGGGCACCGGGCGGGTGCACGCAAGGTTCCTGAGTTTCTTGTCTGGTGCGACCAACTCGGCATTGGCATGGTCACGCTCTACTTGCTCTCGACCGACAACATTTCGGGTCGGCCGTCGAAAGAACTCGACCAGCTCTTCGACATCATCGGAGATCTGGCCGAACGCCTTGCGACGTATCCGAATTGGAAAATCATGCACGTGGGTACAGATGAAGGTTTGCCCGCGGGCTTGCTCACGCGCATCACGGCGGCCGAAAAGAGCACAGCAAAGAACTCCGGACTCCACGTGAACCTCGCCATCGGGTACGGTGGGCGAGCTGAAATCACAAACGCGGTGCGCAGCATCATTTCTGAGCACCAATCTGAGGGTGGCAAGCTCGACGACCTCGCCGAGAAACTGACGCCGGAGCTCATCAGCAATCACCTGTATACCGGTGGCTTGCCCGACCCTGACCTCGTCATTCGCACATCCGGTGAACAGCGCCTGTCTGACTTCATGCTCTGGCAAAGCGCGCACAGCGAGTTCTACTTCGTGGAGGCGCTGTATCCCGACCTGCGCGAGGTCGACTTTTTGCGTGCGTTGCGTGACTACGCACAGCGCGAGCGGCGCTACGGCGGGTAGGGCTGAATCGACGCTTAACGTTGCGCAAATGTGGGCGTGTCGTTGCCGGTACGAGCGAGGCGCGGTCGTAGTTTGGCGACATGACCACTCCGCGCGAGAGTGCCGCGAAGACTCGTTCGTCCTCCGGCCGCCAGAACTCATCCGCCACCCGCCAGACCGAGCGTACCTACGTGTTAGATACCTCGGTTTTGTTGTCTGACCCGCAGGCGATTTTTCGTTTCGCCGAGCACGCGGTTGTCATTCCGGTGGTCGTCATTAGTGAGCTCGAAAAGAAACGACACGATCCCGAGATTGGCTACTTCGCGCGCCAGGCCCTTCGCCACCTCGACGACCTGCGCGTGAAGCACGAACGACTCGACTTTCCGATTCCGATCGGTGACGGCGGTTCGCTTCGAGTCGAGCTGAACCACTCGAATCAAGCTGTGCTGCCGTCGGGCTTGCAGTTGGGCGACAATGACTCGCGCATCCTCGCCGTGGCAATGAACCTCGCGAATGACGGACTCGCGGTAACGGTTGTCTCGAAAGACCTGCCCATGCGGGTCAAAGCCTCGTCGATTGGACTCTCGGCGGAGGAATACCGCGCCGAACTCGCTGTCGACTCGGGCTGGACGGGTGTCGCAGAAATCACTCTCGGTGCGGACGACATGGCCGATCTGTACGAGAACGAAAAGCTTCGCACGAGAGCAGTTGTGGATGTTCCGCTCAACACGGGATTGGTCGTGCACTCCGATCGTGGTTCGGCTCTCGCTCGTGTTTCGGGCAACGGTGAACTCACACTCGTTCGCGGAGACCGCGATGTATTCGGTCTGCACGGTCGCTCTGCGGAGCAGCGCCTGGCGATTGACCTGCTGCTCAACCAAGACATCGGCATCGTCTCGCTCGGCGGGCGTGCCGGTACCGGCAAGTCGGCTCTCGCGCTGTGCGCCGGCCTCGAGATGGTTCTCGAGCGCCAGAAGCACAAGAAGATTGTCGTGTTCCGCCCCCTCTACGCCGTGGGCGGGCAAGAGCTAGGCTATCTGCCCGGCGACCAGGGCGAGAAGATGAACCCGTGGGGTCAGGCCGTCTTTGACACGCTCGGCGCGCTCGTGTCGGGCAACGTGCTCGATGAGGTTGTCGAACGGGGGATGCTCGAAGTGCTCCCGCTGACGCACATCCGTGGACGTTCGCTTCACGACTCATTCGTGATCGTCGACGAGGCCCAGTCGCTCGAGCGCAACGTGCTGTTGACGGTGCTCAGCCGCATCGGACAAAACTCGCGCGTTGTGCTCACGCACGACGTGGCTCAGCGTGACAACCTGCGCGTGGGTCGTCACGATGGGGTCGCAAGTGTCATCGAGAGCCTGAAGGGTCAATCCCTGTTTGGTCACGTCACACTCACGCGATCCGAGCGCTCGGCCATCGCGGCTCTGGTGACCGACTTGCTCGAAGTCAACGAGTTGGCCTAGCCCACTCGCCTACTTTTTCTGACGGGTCTTCGATGCCTTCTTTTCGGCCCTCTCGGCGTCTTTGGCTGCCTGCTTCGTGGCCTTGGCCAGCTGCGACACCTCGCTCATGAGGTCACGACCAAGATCGCCGATGCGCTTCTCTCGCTCGTCGTCACTGAGATACGGGTCGGGATGCACGCCACGCTCGGCAATCACCTGAATCGCCTCCTTCACCTCGGCGTGTGTGCGGTCACGGCATTGAATCGCTTCGTGTGTGACGTAGGAGTCATTTTTAGAGAGGCGACCCAGAGCGTCGACGACCGCGAGCAAAACATTGCGTCGACGCTTGAGGGGCTTGACGTCGATCGATCGAAAATCTTGTGAGTCACGCGCCCGCCCTGGGCGCCCGGCGGCAATCTTGATTTCGTGTTTCAGCCAATCGGCATCCTGGGTTTTTTCAGTGGCGAGTTGAGCCAACTCGGTGCGCACTTCGGCCCGATACCAATCGAGGTCGGGGCTCGCCTTCTCACGGAGCATCGAGATGACGGCACGATTTGTCACGGCTAACCGTGTAGCAACCGTCGACACCATGATGACTTCGGCTACAGCCTCGTCATCGGTGCTCTCTTCGCCAATGAGTCGAAAACCAGTGACGATGTCCTTTACAGATTTCATGCCTCGCCCGACGGATGCGTCATCGACATGACGTCGAGCGTCTTGTCGAGTTGATCCATGGTCAGTTTGTCCCCATCCACGTAACCGAGTTCAATCACGGATTCGCGAATCGTCTTGCCGGTTGCCACCGAGTGCTTCGCGATCTTGGCGGCGGCCTCGTATCCGATGAACTTGTTGAGTGGCGTGACAATGGCCGGGCTCGATTCGGCCTGGGCGCGTGCGCGGTCGAGGTTAGCCTCGAGCCCGACGATAGTCTTGTCGGCCAACACGGTCGCTGAATTCGCCAGCAAACGAATTGACTCGAGGATTGCATTGGCCATCACCGGTATCGCCACGTTCAATTCGAAGAGACCAGATGCCCCCGCCCACGCGACGGTGGCATCGTTGCCGATGACCTTCGCACAGACCATGAGCACGGCCTCGGGAATGACCGGATTCACCTTGCCGGGCATGATCGACGAGCCGGGTTGAAGGTCGGGGATGTGCAACTCACCGAGTCCGGTATTGGGGCCGGAGCCCATCCACCTCAGGTCGTTGCAAATCTTGGTCAACGACACGGCGATGGTGCGCAGCGCGCCGGATGCCTCGACGAGGGCGTCTCGGTTTGCCTGTGCCTCGAAGTGGTCGCGAGCCTCAGTGACGGGCAGCCCGGTTTCAGCCGCGAGCAGCGTGATCACTTTCTGTGCAAAGCCAGCGGGGGTGTTGATGCCCGTGCCAACGGCCGTTCCGCCCAGGGGCACCTCGGCCACCCGTGGCAGTGCCGCGCGAATGCGCTCGATTCCGTAGCGCACCTGAGCGGCGTATCCGCCGAACTCTTGACCGAGCGTGACGGGCGTTGCATCCATCAAGTGTGTGCGCCCAGCCTTGACGGCCGTGGCCCAGAGCCTGGCTTTGTCTTCGAGAGCAGTCGCAAGGTGCTCGAGTGCCGGAATCAGCTTCGTGATGAGTGCACCCGTGACCGCAACGTGCACCGAGGTGGGGAATACATCATTCGATGATTGCGAACAATTCACGTGGTCGTTCGGGTGCACCGTGGATCCGAGAGAACGGCTTGCCAGTGAGGCGAGCACCTCGTTCATGTTCATGTTCGAGCTCGTGCCCGAACCCGTCTGGTACACGTCGACCGGAAACTCCGCGTCGTACTTGCCCGAAATCACGTCGTCGGCCGCGGCGGCGATGGCCTTGGCGATGTCAGCGTCGAGCACGCCGAGCTGAGCGTTTGCCAGGGCAGCCGACTTTTTGATTTGAGCCAGTGCGGCAATGTGTGCCGACTCGAGTGCGGTGCCCGAGATGGGAAAATTCTCGACGGCGCGCTGAGTCTGGGCAGCGTAGAGCGCATGCTTGGGCACGCGCACGTCGCCCATTGTGTCGTGCTCGATGCGGAACTCATCGTTCGACGTCATGTTGGAGCGACCTTTCCTTGACGGATGCACGAAGCAAATGAGTGGCGGCGGTGGGAGATTTACTCGATGACGCCCACGACAACGTCGGGTGACACGACACCCTGGTCGAGTCGATAGTTGGCGCCAACAATCGCAAGATTACCGTCTGCGATGGCGGCAGAGATGAGCTCGCTCGACTCGAGCATTTCAGCGATCGTGTCACGCAGATGCTCCCGGCCAACGGCTAGGGCATCAACGTCTGCGGGGTTTACTGTTCCATCGGGAGAAAACTGCCCGGCAGCCCCGGCCACTCTCCGGATTGCGGGGGCGATCCTCGCCACCAAATTGCCGATGTGCGGGGGAAGGGGAGTCGCATCCGGACCCAACATCTTGATTGCGCCGTTCACCGCGCCACAGTGGTCATGCCCGAGCACAACAATGAGGGGCACGTTGAGCATCGCCACGGCGTATTCCAGCGAGGCGACAACCGAGTCGGAGATGATTTGTCCGGCGTTCCGCACAACGAAAAGGTCGCCGAGGCCCTTGTCGAAGATGATTTCGGCGGAGAGTCGGCTGTCGCTGCAACCAAAGAGCGCGGCACCGGGGTTTTGTGCCGCGACGAGGTCGTTGCGTCGTTCGACATCCTGGCGTGGATGCGCTGGCTCGCCGGCCACGAACCGATGGTTACCCGCCATCATGTCGGCCCAAGCCTTGGCGGGGGTCACTCGCGTCATTGAGAAGCCAGCGAGTTGATCGAGGTGGTCACCGCGGAGGCGAGTTGCGCGAATTCGCTTTCGCCCGCGTCGCCACGCAGCAAGTAGGTAACGCCGGCCAGGGTCGTGGCGAGGGCGTAGGAGTTGTTGCCCTCGTTGCCGTTGTCAAATACATCCCAGGTCACGCCGTCGATGTTGACGGTGGCGACCGCGGTGGTGCCGTTCATTCGGTTCGAAATCCAGGTCGGATTCGCCCCGAATGCCTGCTCGAAACTGATGTAGCCCTGCATCGGCGTGACAAATCCGATGCGCCAGGTTTGTATTCCGTCGGATCCCGTTCGGATTTCGGCGGCGTTCGCCTTCCACTCATCGCTCAGTGCGGGAATCACGATCTGCTGTGTCAGGGATTCTTGCGCCTGTTCGCCGACGCTCACGTAGTCAACTTCCCAGGCGACTGGGCCATCGGTGCGGGGAACTGCGAAGTAGATGATGGCAACGACGCCGAGCGTGACAATCAGGCTGTATACGAGATTGTTGACTGTCTTGCGCTGTCGATAGAGACGCGAATTCTCTGCCCGTCGGGCAGCTTCTTCTTCGGGCGTTTCGGGTCGGCCTAACTCGGCAACGACGCGCTTAGCCTTGGCGCGCGGCATTCAGTCGTTCTTTCGCGCCAGCAAGCCATTCTTCGCAGCGGGCAGCAAGCGCTTCGCCACGCTCCCAGAGCTTCAGGGTGTCTTCCAGGGTGCTCTGACCCTTTTCGAGTTCGGCCACGACAGCAACGAGCTCGTTGCGCGCCTCTTCGTATGAGAGATCTGCGGGGGATTTCGCCTCAGCCATAGTTACGATTCTACCTTTCCTGATTTGTGGGCACCCTCGCTCACGGCGTCGATTGCCCCCTCAGCCAGAGTCACAACCAGCCGTGCGCCGGCGGGCGCTTCGCTCGCCGTGCGAACGGCTTTCCCATCAGGGCCGACGGCAATCGCGTAACCCCGATCGAGTGTTGACTTCGGCGATAGCGCGCGAACGTGATTGCGCAGAGATGCCGTTTCGATTGCGGCCGCATCGATTGCCCGACTTGCCAGCTCAAACCCGCGCTGCACGTTACGCACGAGTTCTTCTTCGCGCAGTTCGAAGATCCACGCACTACTGACCAGCACGGGGCGTGACCGCACCTGTTCGAGACGCTCGAGATTGAGTCGAACGAAATTACTCGCCGTCTGAAAAGACCGATTGCGCAGATCAGAGATGAGCGCGAGTTCCTCGTTGACGTCGGGCACCACGCGCTTTGCGGCATCGGTCGGGGTGGATGCGCGCAGATCGGCGACCAAGTCGAGAATCGGTGAATCGGGCTCGTGCCCAATCGCACTCACGACCGGGGTGGTCGCCGCCGCGACCGCCCGCACGAGTGCCTCGTCACTGAAGGGCAACAAGTTCTGAAAGTCGCCACCGCCGCGAGCGATGATGATGACGTCGACCGTGGGGTCGGCGTCGAGCTTCGTGAGCGCTTCGATCACCGCGGGTGCCGCGGCGTCGCCCTGCACCGGTGTGTACATCGGGGTGAAGCGCACCTGAGGCCAGCGACGTTGAGCGTTTTCGATGACGTCGCGTTCGGCATCCGAGTCTTTGCCAGTGATGAGCCCGATGTTCTGTGGCAAGAACGGCAACGGCAACTTTCGTGACGCATCGAACAGACCCTCAGCAGCAAGCTTGCGCTTGAGTTGCTCCAGCTTTTCGAGAATGTCGCCGAGCCCAGCGTGACGCATCTCGTGAACAACCAGATTGAGTTGGCCGTTCTTTGGCCAGAAGTCGACGCGCACGAGGGCGATGACTTTGTCGCCGGCCTTGACGTTGGCGGGCAACGAGTCTTTGACCGAATTCCACGCCGTGATGCTCATCGATGCCTCGACTTCGGGGTCTTTGATCTTGCCGAAGATTCCGCTCTGGCGCGGGTTCCACTCGAGGATTTCACCCGTCACCCACAACAACCCCAGTCGACTGATGTAGTTCTTGAGGTCGGTCGTGACCTTCGCAATCGACCATGGCTCGTCGGCAGTCGAGGCATTCGTCATGGCACGAGGTTAGCGCGTGCCGGTGACCGTAGACTTGACCTTGTGAATGAGTCGTCGGTCGGGTTAGGTATTCCCAAGCGGAGGCCGGCGAATCCGGTCATCCCGAACGTCGAGGTCGGTGCGCCCAAGCGCGTATTGCTCGCCGCCCCTCGCGGATACTGTGCGGGTGTTGACCGCGCGGTGATCGCCGTCGAGAAGGCTCTCGAGAACTACGGAGCCCCGGTCTACGTTCGCAAGCAGATTGTGCACAACGTGCATGTGGTTTCTGAGCTTGAAGAGCGTGGCGCGATTTTTGTGGACGAGGTGGATGAGGTACCAACCGGTTCGCTCGTCGTCTTCAGCGCCCACGGCGTAGCGCCGGCCGTTATTCAGGCCGCGAGTGACCGAGATTTGCAGACCATCGACGCCACCTGCCCACTCGTGACAAAGGTGCACCGCGAGGTTCAGCGATTTGATCGCGACAACGTTGAGATCTTGTTCATCGGGCACGAGGGACACGAAGAAGTTGAAGGCACGATGGGCGAGGCGCCCGGTCGCGTCACGCTCGTTGATGGCCCGGCCGGTGCGGCCAGTGTTGTGGTAAAGAACCCTGACAACGTCGTGTGGCTTTCGCAAACCACCCTGTCGGTCGACGAGACAATGGACACCGTCGCAATTTTGCGCGAGCGATTCCCCAAGTTGCAGAATCCGCCCAGTGACGACATCTGTTACGCGACGCAGAACCGTCAGGTTGCCATCAAAAAGGTCTCACCGGATGCCGACCTCGTGATCGTCGTTGGCTCGGCCAACTCGTCGAACTCGGTTCGCCTCGTTGAAGTTGCGCTCGAGTATGGCGCCAAGGCCGCTCACCGCATCGACTTTGCGCACGAGGTGCAGCCGGAGTGGTTCGAGGGCGTTGCGTCGGTGGGTGTGACGAGCGGCGCATCCGTGCCCGAGGAATTGGTCGAAGAGCTTCTCGCACTTCTCGCCACCGGCGGTTACACCGACATCGTCGAGGTGAAGACGGCCGAAGAAGACCTGATTTTCTCGTTGCCGAAAGAACTTCGCCCCAGCCGACAGAGCTAGCTCACTTGCTCGCGAAAGCTAGCTGCTGGGCGCCACGGTAGGCATGCCACTCTCGGCGACGCGTTGCATGAACGACATCAGCTCTGCGACGAATGCCGGGTCGTGGTTGAGCGCAACCGCGAGCAGAATCACAGACGTCACGGTCGACACAAGCCACCCCAGAACCGGAACCCAGAATGCGCGTCGGTTGGTGCGCATGCGCGCCAGGGCCCACCAGATTGTGAAGCCAAGAATCGCACCATCGAGTGTCATCATGATCTGCCCAATGAGCGCCGCAAACTCGGCGTCTTCATAGCGTCCGATGCTGATGGACGGGTCGATTGCTTCAAATTGCAGGTAGACCTCGCTGAGCACCTGAACCATGTTCGTGTACTGGCTCAACGAGCTAAGCACCTGGATGATGGCAAAGCCGATGATCACCCATGTGAGCAGGCGATCCGTGCGCAACGCGGGGTCGCGTTCGACCACGGGCGTCGGGGTGTTAGCTGACACTGGTTACTTTCCTGCGTGCCCGGCGGACCCGAGCTGGTGCGTGGCCTGAACAACACGAGCGGCCATTGCCGTCTCGGCGAGCTTGCCCCACGCTCGAGGGTCATAGATCTTCTTGTTGCCGACTTCGCCGTCGACCTTGAGCACACCGTCGTAGTTCTTGAACATCGTGTCGGCGACCGAACGCGTGAAGGCGTACTGGGTGTCGGTGTCGATGTTCATCTTGATGACACCGTTGGCAACCGCCGTCGCGATCTCTTCGTCGGTCGAACCTGAGCCGCCATGGAAGACGAGGTCGAAGGGCTTGTCACCGGTGCCAAACTTTGCGGCCACGCCATCCTGAATCTCTTTGAGAAGTTCGGGGCGAAGTTGCACGTTTCCGGGCTTGTAGACACCGTGCACGTTTCCGAAGGTCATGGCAGCCATGTAGCGACCGTTCTCGCCGAGGCCCAGCGCTTCAACGGTGGCGATGCCATCTTCGACGGTCGTGTACAGGCTCTCGTTGATGTCGTGGCTGACGCCGTCTTCTTCACCGCCGACAACACCGATTTCAACCTCGAGAATCGCGTTTATCGACTTGGTCAGGGCGAGCATCTCTTTCGCAATCTCAAGGTTCTCCTTGAGCGGCACCGCCGAGCCATCCCACATGTGCGACTGGAAGATCGGGTTGCGACCGGCCTTGATCTCTTCTTGGCTGGCGGCGATGAGCGGGCGAACGAAGTCGTCGAGCGCGTTCTTCGGGCAGTGGTCGGTGTGCAGGGCAACCGTGATGGGGTAGCTCTTCGCCACCTCGTGCGCGAACTTCGCGAACGCCAGCGCGCCGGTAGCACGTGCCTTGACCGTGTGTCCGGCAAAGTAGTCAGCGCCACCGGTGGTCACCTGAATGATGCCGTCGGAACCGGCCTCAGTGAGACCCTGCAGCACGGCGTTGAGCGTCTGCGAGCTCGAAACGTTGAACGCAGGGTACGCGAATCCTCGGCTTTTCGCGTTGTCGAGCATCTGTGCGTACTGGTCCGGTGTTGCGACGGGCATGTGATGCTCCTTGGCCGACTCCGCACTTCCGGTGCGAAGAAAAGTGGATGCGCTGTGAGCGCGTGACCCTTCCAGCATAGTTGCGCGCGAGTAGGGTGAACTCGTGAGCAAAGACGCGTATCGCCCCAGTGAGCACCCCGACCGCAACCTCGCGATGGAACTCGTTCGAGCCACCGAAGCGGCCGCGATTAGCGCCTACCCGTTCATCGGTAAGGGCGACAAGAACGCTGCCGATGGTGCCGCGGTGGAGGCCATGCGCGCCTTCCTCGCCACGGTCGACTTCGACGGCGTGATTGTCATCGGTGAGGGTGAAAAAGACGACGCCCCCATGCTCTTCAACGGCGAACGCGTCGGCAACGGCAATGGCCCGCAGTGTGACATCGCGGTCGACCCCATCGACGGCACGAGTCTCACGGGCGCCGGTCGCCAGAACGCGATTTCGGTCATCGCGGTGTCCGACCGCGGATCGATGCTCGACGCATCCAGCGTGTTCTACATGGACAAAATCGTTGCCGGCATTGAGGCGCGCGGCGTTGTGGACATTCGCAAGCCGATTGGCGAGAACATCCGGGCGCTGGCAAAGGCCAAGGGCAAGGATGTCTCGGAGATGAGCATCGCTGTGCTCGACCGCCCGCGCCACGAAGATTTGGTTCGTCAAATTCGCGAGTCGGGTGCGGGCACGCGCCTGCTGCTCGACGGGGATGTGGCCGGTGGCATCAACGCGGCGCGCTACGAATCGCGTATCGACATGTGCGTCGGCATCGGCGGCAGCCCCGAAGGCATCGTCACGGCCTGTGCAATCAAGGCTCTCGATGGGTTCATTCAGGGGATTCTCGCTCCGAAGGATGACGCCGAACGCCAAAAGGGCATCGCCGCCGGGCTGAAGATGGATTACGTCTACGAGGCCAACGAGCTCGTTGCCAGCGACAACACGTTTTTCGTGGCAACCGGCGTGACCGACGGTGCGCTCGTCGACGGTGTGCGTCGCAAGGGGCCGATCATTCGTACCGACTCGGTCGTGTTGCGTTCGCGCTCCGGCACGATTCGTCGCGTACAGGCCGACTATCGCGCGGACCGCTGGGGCTACTAGCCGCTCACTCGTTTCAGCTCGTCGTCGATCATCCGATTGCGACTGAGCACGATTCCGCCGAAGAATGCGGGCGTGGTGATGAGAACGAGAAAAATGAGAACTCCGTGCCAGTCGCCCTGCACTTCGTGAAGCACTCCAACGACGATGGGGCCGATCCCGGCAAAGAGATAGGCGCCGACTTGGGCGAATCCGCTGACCGTCATTGAGGTTGCGGTCGTGCGACTGCGCAGGTTGATGAGCACGAGCGACAGTGGGAACAACAGGCCACCGAAACCGAGGATTGTGCCCCACACCCAGGTGCCGTTGGCCGGTGCGATCAAGAACCCGAGCCAGCCAATCATGAAGAACGCGGTGCCGAGGTGAACGAGCCGATCTGCTCGCTTCATTCGGCTTGCGAGAATCGGAATGATGAGCGCTGGAGGCAGGCCGGTCACGCCATAAACGGCGAGCATGAGGGCGCTGCCGGAGGTGTCGAGACCGGCGACATCCGGCATCATGATTGCCAACCAGGCGTAGGAGACATAACCGTTGATCGACGAAACTGCAAGAACGAGTGTGATGGCCCACGCGGTGGGGGAGCGCCACACCGGCACGTGCGACTGTGTGGGGTCGGCGATGAGGTCGGCTGTGTTGGTGCCGCCCGGGGACTGACGTGCGTTTCGCAACTCGACCACCCACGGGATCACCGCAACCGCTGCCGTGCACACCCAGACGACAAGACTCATGCGCCAGCCAACCGATTCGCTCATCGGCACGCCAATGAGGGCCGGCACCGTGGCGCTCACGCTCATCAGCGTCATGTACATCGCGGTCATCAGGCCGATACGGTCGGGAAAGTACTTTTTCACCGCGGGTGGCAACAGCACGTTGCCCATACCCGTGCCAATCAGCGACAGCGCGGCGCCGACCATCAAGAACCAGTGGCTCGGCGCAACGGTGCGCAAAATGTGCCCCACCACAATGAGCGTGATCGCGAGGAGTAACGCGGCTTCGAGACCCAGACGGCGACCGATTCGTGGCGTGACCAGCGCGGCCAGCGCGAACGAGAACGGCGCAATCGTGCCGATGATGCCGACAACCAGCGGCGACACAGCGAAACTCTCCCGAATGAAGGGGTATATCGACGAGAGCAGGTTTGTTGAGGCGCGCAGGTTGAGGGCAACAACCAAGATGCCGATGAGCGCGAGGGCGCGGCCGTGCCACAGCGGTCGTAATTGTGGGACTCGTTGTGTGAGTCGTTGCGCATCCATCGGTCTTATCTTGCCCGAGTCACGCGCACTCTCATTTCACGCGACCCCCCAATCACCGCGACCGGTGGGGCAAGATAATGAGAAACCGCCAAGTCATAAGGAACGAGGGACGATGCCACGGTTGCCAGCGCGCACTCGCCTGATTACCCCACAGTGGACGGTGAGTGCGATTCTGTGGATCTGCGTGCTCAGCACAATGGCAGGATTTCAAGCATGGCGTGGCGCGTTTGTCGACGCCGCCCTGTTCTTTCTTATCGCGGGGATGCTCATCGTCGACCGGCTCACCGGTGGGCGCATCCGGCTGATTAACAGGCCAATGGATTCCCCACGATGGGTTGTCGTCGCAATAACGGGCGCTCTTGGCATCATTCTGGTTGTGGCGCCGCGTCATGGCTGGGTCGACCTCGTCACGATGGTTTTGATCGGTCTGACCGTGCTCGTTCTAGCCTGGAATCCGCGACCGAAATCCACCTTTCACGGGGCACGCGCGATCAAGCGCTCTGCTCTCGTGTGGTCTCTGTGGGCGGTGGCATTGTGCGCGTGGGAGGCGACGGCGTTCATCCTCTCGGTCACGACGCCCAACGGCGGTGCCAACTTTCCGACGATCTCGATACTTCTTGATCCGGTCGTTGAGTCAATCCCCGGGCGCATCCTGTTTGTTGGTCTGTGGCTTGCCGGCGGCTTGAGTTTGATCGGGTTCTTCAGAAGGCGGGGCAACTAATGCTGTGGTGGATCACGACGGCCGGGTACCTCGCGATTCTCGTGGCCATGGCACTCACTGAAGTTTTCGCTCGCTGGCGTCCGCGGCGACTTGCACCTCTCGCCGACATGCTCGATCACGTCATGCGACTGCGCACAACCCGGGTCGGAATCATTGCGGCCTGGTGGTGGCTTGGTTGGCACTTCACCTTCGCGGTGACGATTCAAGACGTGCTGTAACCGCCGGTAGGCTTGACCCTCGTGGCTCTTACTATCGGCATCGTCGGACTTCCCAACGTCGGCAAATCGACCCTTTTCAACGCACTCACGAAGAACTCGGTGCTCGCTGCGAACTACCCGTTCGCCACGATTGAGCCGAACGTGGGTGTGGTCAACCTCCCCGACGCCCGCCTGAACGTGCTTGCTGAGATTTTCGGCAGCGAGCGCATCCTGCCCGCTGCCGTATCGTTCGTCGACATCGCCGGCATCGTCAAGGGCGCGAGCGAGGGTGAGGGATTGGGCAACCAGTTTCTCGCGAACATTCGCGAGGCGGATGCAATCGCACAGGTCGTTCGGGGATTCGCCGATCCCGACGTTGTTCACGTCGACGGTGTGGTCAATCCCAAGAGCGACATGGAAACCATCAACACCGAGCTGATTTTGGCCGACCTGCAGACCATCGAGAAGGCGCACTCCCGCATCGAAAAAGAGGTCAAGGCGAAGAAGGCTGAGCCAGTTGTTCTCGAGACGCTCGAAGAGGCGCGTGCGGTGCTCGACTCGGGCACCCCGCTTTCGGCGAGCAAGGTCGACATCACCCCAATTCGTGAACTTGGGTTGCTGACCGCCAAGCCGTTCCTTTACGTGTTCAACGTCGACGAGGCCGTGCTGTCGGATGCCGGCAAGCGCGCCGAGCTTGAAGCCCTCGTTGCTCCGGCCAAGGCTGTGTTGCTCGACGCCAAGCTCGAGAGTGAACTCATCGACCTCTCCGCCGAGGACGCGGCGGAACTTCTGGCCTCAACCGGTCAGCCCGAGTCGGGCCTCGACCAGCTCGCACGCATTGGCTTCGACACGCTCGGACTACAGACCTACCTCACCGCCGGACCCAAGGAGTCGCGCGCCTGGACAATCGGCAAGGGCTGGAAGGCTCCGCAGGCTGCCGGTGTCATCCACACCGACTTCGAGAAGGGCTTCATCAAGGCCGAAGTCATTTCGTTCGCCGACCTCGTCGAGACCGGTTCGGTCGCCGAGGCTCGCGCCAAGGGCAAGGCCCGCATGGAGGGCAAGGACTACGTCATGAACGATGGCGACGTGGTCGAGTTCCGCTTCAACGTCTAGCATCCGGTTAGACGACGCGCGTCATCTCAGCAGACGCGCACCCTGGACGGTTAGGCTTTAGGGGATTGGTCGCTTAAGCCACGTGCGAAGGAGAATTCCGTGAAGTTCAAGGCTCTGGCCGCCACATTTGTCGTGGCAATGTCCGTGTTGGCGGCTGCTCCAGCAGCGCAAGCGAGCCCATCCGTCGTCAGCTCCCTCGAGGGATTCTTCGGCACTTCGGGCGTCGCGTTCTCCCCCGACGGGTCACTTGCCTACGTCGTGCAAAACGAAAGTGGAATGTTGGAGGGCGACTGCTCACTTGTTGTCGTTGACACCAAGACTCTGTTGCGCGTGGGGGACCCGCTCTCGACGGGCATCGTCTGCGCCGGCGTGACCCATTCGATAGCCATGGCTCCAAATGGTCAGAAGGCGTACCTCAGCCTTGGCGAGGGTAAGGTCTTGCCTTTCTCTCCGTCGAGTCTCACGTTCGGCTCGCCAATCACTGTAGGAACTTCGGGGGTCGGTCAAATTGCATTCACCCCGGACGGCGAGCGCGCGTATGTTGCGGCGACAAACAACGGATCGGGAACCGATGTCAAGGTTATTGACGTAGCGAGCGACACCGTGGTCACGACGATTTCCCCGTGCGGCGGCCCGACTGGTCTCGTTATTTCCCCCGACGGGATGAAGGTGTTCGTGAATTGTTCTGACGGCTCCCTTGTTGTCATCAACACCGCAACTAACACGGTAATCGACTCGTTGATTCCGACAGATCACCTTCAGGGCACAACGATCGCGATCTCACCGGATGGGGCGAAGGTATATGTGACGTCGTTCTCGATGTCTCCCACAGTTACCACGGTCATCAACACGGCGACCCTTGCGACAGAACATGTCTTCACCGATGAGCCAAAAGATGTTGCCTTTAGTGTCGATGGGCGCCTGGCCTATATCTTTAGCCCGTCGTCTGGCGACCTCATCCCTACGGATACAACGACCTTTGACGCCGGAGATCCCATTGATGTAACGACTGCGAATCCAGGCGGTTGGTACTTGCTTGATCGCAATCCTGTTGCAGATCAGTTTTGGATTACGGGTGGCAGCTTCGTCTATGTGGTGAGCGAGCCGGCCCAGCTCCCTGATACAGGCAATGTCAGCGGGCAGCTCCTGACGTTGTTGACACTCGGCGCGGTGTTTGTCGGTGCGGGCGTGACCGTCATGGCGGTTTCGCGTCGCCGGTTTGCGCGCGCTTGAGGGGCAAAAGTTTTCCAGGATTGAACGTCGTCGAGTCCCGCTTTGACGTTTAGTGGGTCTACACGTTTCGGCAGTGCGACTCCGTCGCATCTTCTAAACTTGCCCAATCATGCGACGCACACGGCAACCACACATTCTCCTGCCGCAGATGCCCAACGCTGGCTCCTCCGTCGAGCACTTTTACCATTTTCTCCTCAGCTACTTTTTGCCGATTGAACGTCACGTTGCCCGGTCTGGCTCGAACCACATCGTCGTTCGGGACTGCGGCCCGATGAACGTGTGGTTCGACGTGCTCCCAGATAACGTGCGCGTCGACATAGTTCCGAAGCAAGAAATCGAGTCGCTCCGAGCTTCGCCATCGAACCCGTTCAGGTCGCCTCTTGTGCTCCTGCCCACCCTGGAGAATAAGGGACGCCGACGTCGATCGCAGATTCGCCAAGCTTGTGCTCGTGTGAGGTCACGATTAGGCCTAGGTGTGATACCGGGTGAGGGTGCGACAACCCTGATTGAGCGCCTGCCCGGACATCCCTTCTTCGACACCCAAGCGGAGAACCTGACGGCAGGCACGGCCCGACGGTCGATCGCCAATTCCGATGAGCTGTTTCGGGCGCTAAACGAAGTAACTCCCGTAGGTGTCTTTCGCGGCGAGAACATGGCACCCCGCGATCAAGTCGAGATGATGTCGCGAACGGGAGTGCTTGTCGCCCAACATGGAGCCGGACTGGCGAACATGGTGTGGATGCCCGCGCGAAGTTCAAGCATCGAAATCCTTCCCCGCACGACGCCATCATCTGTGCGGTTTCTCTTCCGAGATCTTGCCCACGACCTGGGTCACGCCTATGTCGCCGTCGACCAAGACGACCTTCACTCGGTGGTTGACGTCACGTCAATCTCGGCAATGGTCACCAAACTGGCGCATTAGGCAGGCTTCGGAGCGAAACTTCTTTACCCGAGTGAGCGCAGCAACCGGTTCATCGAAATCATTGCGCCACCGAGCAGCGCGACCTTTTGCTTTACCCCGAGCCATCCTTTGTGTGCGAGTCGACAATTTGGCATCGACGGTCGCGAGGAGCTCATCGCTTGGGGGGCGGGCGCTTAGAGCAATTCGCCATGGCTCAGAGCCGTGTTTCAAGACTCCACCAAATTTCTTGCCATAGACATCCGAGATTGAGTTTGTTTGTCGCCGGAGTGGAAGATGTTCTTTGATGGATGAATGTGGTCTGGTTCCGCTTCAACGTCTAGCAACGCCGAGCTGTGTTCGGGCCGGCTCCGTTCGATAGGGTTTGAGTGTTTACCCTCAAGATTGGATGTCAACGTGGAGAAGAAGTTCGCACCACTGGCCGCTCTCGCGATCACTTTCGCATTGGTTTGCGCCGGGGCATCCCCTGCTATAGCCGCACCGGTAGTTGATCAGACTCAATCGGTCACTGCTGCTGGTGAAGCAGCAGTGAGCTGTTACGTAGACATGTCGAGCAATCCTCAGTGTCAAGTTCAAGGGTCCACCTTTACCGCTGGAATCTCTGGGCGATTAACGTCTATCGATATACCAACAATCAGACACACGACTCCGGCCGACCTCACCGTGAACGTGTGGAACGTCGATGCCGTTACTGGGTTTCCCACCGGCTCCGCGATTGCAACGCAGGTTATTCCCGCCGCCTCTCTCGTGAGCGGAGGAACAATTTCAGTTTTGTTCTCATCTCCTGCAACAGTCGTCGCGGGAACGGGCTATGTCTTTACTCTTGAGTTTCCGCTCTCTTCAGCCTCAAGCAATGCCGGGATGATGCTTGCCCTGGGATTTTCTCCCCCCGACAAGAGGGTGGCTGGATTCGCGTTTATTGAGCCCGCATATGGGATTAGCTTCACGACCTACGTCGATGACGCGCCTGTGGCAGATCCGACGAGTGACAGTTCATTGCTGGCAGACACCGGCACCAACGCCTCTGTCAATTCTGGGTCAATAGCACTCGGCGCAGGCCTGCTCATGGCCGGTGCACTCGCGGTCACGGTTACGCGCCGTCGCTTGGCACGGAGTTAGAACCATTCTCGCGGTGACATACCGCAACAGGCACAGCACGAGGGCGAGCACACGATTTCCGTGGCTCGCCCTCGTGCGGTGAACAGACGCTCTACTTGAGCAGACCCTTCGATACGAGCCAGTCGCGAGCGATGACCGAAGCCGAGAGCTTCTCCTCGACACTGCGCACGTTGAGTGCAACGAGGTCGGCAGGTGTCATAGCGGCCGAAACGGCATCAATCAGTGCGCGGGCATCTGCAGTGACGGAGTCCGATGCGATGGGCACCACGTTCGAGGCCAAGAAAAGCCCCAGCGGATCGCTCAGCGTGACGAGCTTCAGCTGCGAAATGCGAGGGTCGGCACTGTAAACGTTGGCCAGGCTGACCTGACCTGCGACGAGAGAGTCGACCGTCGTGTCGCCGGTTGCTTCGAAGGTCACGGTGACGCCGTACTTCTCAAGCAGACCCTTCGGGCCATACGGGCGCTCGGCAAGCTCGGGAGCTCCGCCGAGTTTGAGATCCTTCAGCGCGGCGAGATCAGCAATCGACGTGAGCTTGTTCGCCGTGGCGAATTCCTCAGTCACGTTGTATGAATCCTGGTCGGTTGCCGGCGACATGGCCAGCGCGCTCAAGCCCGCGGGCAGTGCGGCAGCAAGAGCTGCGTACACGTCATCTGCCGTCGTCTCGGTCGCTTCGGGAACGAAGTACTGCAACAAGTTGCCGGTGTACTCGGGGAACAAGTCGATTTCGCCGGCCTCAATGGCGGGCATGTAAACGTCGCGCTGTCCGAGTGAGAACTGACGCTCGACCGAGAAGCCGGCGTCTTCGAGCACCTGCGCGTACGCTTCGGCGATGATTTCGTTCGAGTAGTAGGCCTGCGACCCAATCACGATGGGGTCGGCTGAGGGTTCGGCGGTGGATGCGCATCCGGCGACACCCAATAACAGTCCGGCGCTCAGCGCAAGGGCGGTAAATCGTTTGAGCTTCATGGTTTCTCCAAGTTCGTCGGTGTGCCCAATCTATCCGCCGCACGTCGTTGCCAAGAACCCAAAAGAAGTTCGCCGGTGATGGTGAGCGCGATTATCACGAGTGAACTCGCGGTAACTTGGGCAAAATTCCGCAGAGCCAGTCCCTGGATGATTCCGAACCCGAGACCGCCGAGGCCCACAAGCGGCGCGAGCACCACGGTCGACACCACCTGAATGAACGCAATGCGAAACCCACCGATGATCGACGGACTCGCCAGAGGCAGTTCGACGTGTCGCACGAGTTGCCACGCGGTCATGCCCTGTGCGGTAGCCGAGTCACGAATTGACGGCGGGATGCTCGCCACACCCGAATACGCGCCCGCAATGAGTGGCGGCAACGCGATGACGGCCAAGGCAAGCACAACAGACAATTCGCGAAACTCCACGCCCAACAACAAAACGAGTGCGAACAAGAGCCCCATCGTGGGAATGGCCCGAGACAGCGAGCCCAGACCGACCACGAAAACTTCGCCACGACCGGTGTGCCCAATAAAGAGGCCAAGCGGCACGGCGATGAGTGAGGCGAGAGCGATCGACACGAACGTGAGCCACAGGTGCTCACCCAGAAGGTTCACGAGCCCGTATCGGCCCGTCCAGTTTGCGGCGTCAGAGAACCACGCGCCGAGACCGCCGACGTCAAGCACGAGCGACCTTTGCGTTGCGCCACGGAGTCATCGCTCGCCCGAGCAGCCACAGGCCCACATCAAGGGCTAAGGCAATGACGCTGATGGCAACGAGCCCCGAGATGATTTCTTCAGGAATCTTGCGTTGGAATCCGTCAATAAACAGGTAGCCGAGATTGCGTACGCCAACGACCGCGCCAATCGACGCAATCGAGATGGTGCTGGCCGCCGCGACACGCAAGCCGGAGATGAGCCCGGGCACGGCGAGGGGGAGTTCTACGTGCAAAAATATCTGGCGCGAATTCATGCCGAGTGCGCGCGATGTCGTCATGGTTGCGACCGGAACCTGACTGAACGCATCCCGTGCCGAAAAGTACATCGAGGTGATGGCGTAGATCGTGAGCGCGATGATCACGTTTGTCGGCCCGATGAACTTGGTTCCGAGAACCGCGGGAAGCACGACGAACAAGGCGAGCGACGGAATCGCGTAAATCGCCCCCAAGGTTGTGCGCGTGGGCGTGACAAACCGCGCAGGTATCACCCGAGCCATCACAATCGCAATAACTGACCCGAGGATGATCGGCGGAATCGAGATGCTCAGGTGGGTCCACGCGAGCCCGGCAATGAAGCTCCAGTTGGCAACGAACCACTCCACTAGACGCCCAACAACTTTCGAACGAAATCGTTGGCCGGTTTTTTGGTGAGCTCGGCTGGTGTGCCGAACTGTTCGATGTACCCGCCGTCTGAGAGCACGACCAACTGGTCGGCGATTTTCACTGCTTCGTGGCGGTCGTGAGTCACGAACATGATGGTCAGCCCAAGGTCGCGTTGAATGCGCATCAGCTCATCTTGGAGTTCTTCGCGCACGATGGGGTCGACGGCGCCAAACGGCTCATCCATCAGCAAAATGTTCGGCTTGGTGGCCAAGGCACGGGCCACGCCCACGCGTTGCTGCTGGCCGCCGGAGAGTTGGTGGGGGTAGCGAGAAAAGAACGTTTCGCCGGTCCCGACCATGGCGAGCATCTCGTGCGCATTGCGAAGAGCGGTCTCGCGCGATTGGCCGGCAATTCGCGCAATCAGCGTGACGTTGTCGAGCACAGTCTTGTGCGGGAGAAGGCCAACCTCTTGCATGACGTAACCAATGCGGCGACGCAACGTGACGGCATCGAGTTCGGCGACGTCAACGCCGTCGATGCTCACCGAGCCGGAGGTCGGCGTGACCATTTTGTTGACTGAGCGTATGGCTGTCGTCTTGCCGGATCCCGACAACCCCATCAACACCGTGATTTTGGCCGTGGGCACGGTCAACGAAAAATCGTTCAGCGCGACGGTGTCGCCGTACCGTTTCGAAACGCGATCAAATTGGATCATTGGGCAGATTGAATCATTGGGAAAGTTGCGCGAACGTCAGGCGCGCGTGACCTCTACGCCGCGCCAGAAAGCGACGTAATTCGCGATCTCTTTCGCAGCGTCTTTCGGTGAACGATAGACCCACACCGCGTCGGTGTTCACATCGCCGTTCACGTCGAGCGAGTAGTAGTTTGCCTCGCCCTTCCATGAGCACGTCGACGTCGTTGCTGAATCGACGAGGAACTCACGTTCAACACTGTCAAACGGAAAATACTGGTTGCCTTCGATTTCAATCGTCTTGTCGGACTGTGCGATGACCGCACCATTCCATTTCGCTGTGTACATCGTGGCCTCCGACCGTTTGGGTGAGCTTGAGGTCAGCTCTCTACCTCGAGCATACGGTCGCCAGTTCTCGTTAATGTTCAGGGCAAAACGCTAGGATTGCGGAGTATTTGTCGCTCAGAGTTGCCAGAGACGGGAAGGTGTGACGTGAAGCTCATCCAACCCGCCGGTGAACCCAAGAACTTAGATGAGGCCTTCTGGCTTTCCGTGTGTGGCGACGGTAACCCGTCGACCCGCGACAAGTTTCTTCACCTGACCATTCACGAGTTTGCTCGCCTGGGCCCAGCACAGTTCAGCCACGCAAAGCTCGCTCGCCGACTCGGTGTGACCGTCGCCATGGTGAATCACTACTTCGGCTCCCGCGCAGGACTTATCGCCGAGGCCACATTTACGGTTTATGCCCATTACATCGCGGCGATGGGGGATGCGGTCGCTCAGGCTGAACGCACACCCGAAGCACGCCTGCGCGCCTGGATCGAAACGCAGATTACTTACGCAGTTGCTGTTCCTGGCTGGGCGGTCGTGCTCAACTATCCTCACGTTGCCCTCGAGAACGTGGTCGAGTTCGAAGGTGACTTTCGTGAGCAGATGAGCGCGATGTTTTCTTTGAACATGTGCCGCCTGGCCCAACTCATTCTGGATGTTCAGCGCAATGAAGTTTTCGCAGAGGAACTCACCGAGGAAAACGTAGATCTTTCGCGGTACGTGTCAGATCAGGCGCTGCTGGCGCTCGGAACATCCATTTCAATGGCAACCCTGGGCGCCGCGGTCTGGGCAGCTGGCTCCCACGCGCCCTCGGCAGAGTCACCGGAGGCGAAAAAGTTCGGCGATTTCGCTCTCGCCACGCACGTCGAGCGGCTCATCACTCTTGCGCGCACTCAGGGCAGCTAAACACACTCGGCGATTCCGCTCCGAAGGGAGACGTGGCCGTAAGCTTTCCGCGTGAACAATGTCCTCTACTCCGTCGAGCGCGAATATCCGGTAACACTGGCCACCCTCTGGAATGCCTGCGTTGAGGTGCAGTTGCACGATCATCTCGTGCACACGCTGGCTTACACGCAAGACGCCGACGGGTTTGTGGCACGCAACGAGGACGTTCCGGTGCACATCATTCGCGTCGAGTTCGAGGAGCGGGGCGCCACGTCGTGGTGCAAGTTCACGCAGTTCGGTGAGATGCCCGCCGAACAGATTCCGCAGACCAAGGCGGGTATGGAGAGCTACTTCGACTCGCTCGACGAATACTTGTCGCGCGCGAGTTAGGTTCGCTTCGAGACGAGGCTTAACTGGAAAAGGCAGCGGGCCAGTTCGACTGGCCCGCTGCCTTCTTTGCTTGCGATCTAGGCGTTGCGACGACGCGATGCGATGACCGCAACCGCACCGAGTGCGCCAAGCACGAGAGCTGAAAGAGCACCGGTGGTGACGTCGAGACCGGTGTTGGCCAGCGTTGGCTTCTTCACCGCGACGGCAAGCTTGGCGGAACTACCGCCGTCCTGAGTAAGCCAGGTCACGGTCATGGTCTTGACGGCGGCTGTGGGATTGACCCACCCGGAGTCACCGTCATCGCCCGAGTTGTTGAGGTTTGCCTGAAAGAAGACGCTCGTGGCGGTTGGCTCGGTAACGGTGGGAACGGTGGTGTACGCGGTGTCGTCACAGTCTCCGGGCATTTCTGCCACGGGAACGTTGCAGAAGTTGAAAACGCCACCATTGAGCTCGCTTGACGTCAGACTGGTTCCTGCTGCGTTGGTTGCTTCAACCGTGAAGCGGTCAGCGTTTTCAGCTTGTCCGTTATTTTCCCCGTCGATGTCCATGATCACAAAACCCAGCGCGTTCGCGGGCACCTCGACGTCAAAGGTAATGACCAGAGTCGCTTCAGCTGTCTCATTGGAGTCGATATCTAGGAGGTTTTCAATGTCGGATGGGCCGTTAGCGCCAAAGACGGCGCCAGGGGCAGAGCTGGCCGGGACCCACATCCCCTTGTCATTGACGGTGTTGATTTCCGCGGATGACTCACCCGAGATCTCCGTGTACTCGTAGGACGCGCTCGGCACGGTCGTGCTGCCGAAGCCAATGGTGCCGGCGGGAGCGTCATCGACGTCTTCGGCGGCCCAGATGCCCCAGGTGCCGTCGTCTACGGCGGCGAGTGCGGGGGATGCGGTGAGTGCGATGGCGAGGCCGAGGGCCGTGACAGCTGCTCCGATGCCTACGAGTGTGCGAGCCATGATGTGAGTCCTTTTCAAACAGATGGTGCTGGAATAATGTTCACTAAATAATATACGAATTAGTGCGCGAGACCTGCTTTTTCGGCAATGCGCTTCATCCAGGTCGGTGCCCACCAGTTCGCATCGCCAAAAAGTTTCATCAGCGCAGGTACGAGAAGAGCTCGAACCACGGTCGCGTCGAGCAGAATCGCAAACGCGATGCCGAGGCCCAACATCTTGACCGTGCTGACCCCGGATGTTACGAACGGCAAGAAGTTAACGGCGAGCACGAGAGCCGCTGCGGTGATGATGCGTCCGCTGCGTTGGAGTCCGATTGCGACTGACTCCGTGGTACTGAGACCCAGATCGTGTTGTTCTTTGATTCGGCTGAGCAAGAACAACTCGTAATCCATCGACAGCGCAAAGGTCACGACGGCAATCAGAATGAACATGGATGCGTCAATCGACCCCGTGATTGTGAACCCGCCGAGGAGCCAGCTGAGATGCCCCTCGAGAAAGACCCAGGTCATCAATCCCAGTGTGCTGAGCAGTGAGACGAGGTTGAGGGCGACGGCCTTGATCGGCAACAGAATCGAACCCGTGAACAGGAACAACAAGATGAACGTGCTGAGCGCAATCCACAGAATCACCCACGGCAAGGTGTTCGCGATGCCCTGCAGTGAGTCGGCGTAGTCGGCAGCGATTCCACCGACGAGAACGTCGAACGGATGCTCAATCGCGCGAATTGCTGTGGTCAGCGTGACTCCCTCGTTCGAGCGGGGCTCCACGTCGTGAATCGCGACGATGCGTTGTGCATCCCCGTCGGCATATTCGGCAAAGGCGGGCGCGGCACGAGTGTCAGTGACGCCATCGACGGTCACACCGAGTGGGCTCTGAACGCGAACGATGTGCGTCAGTTTGCTCAGATGCTCGACGTACGTGGCCATTTCTGCGTCACTGGCACCGGTGGCTATCATCTCGACCGGTTTGGCTTCTTGGCCGTCAAATCGTTCGCGTTGAATTTCGCTCGCTACGGCAATCGGGGCGTCGGCTGGCAGGATTCGCTCATCCACGAGCCCGAACTTCGCCGAGCTACCCAGCGCGATGAGTGCGCCGAGCGCGGTCAGGGTGACGACGAGCACGAGCACTGCGTGCTTCATCACGAATCGGGAAACGCTCGCCCAGCCTCCGTTGTCGCTTTGGGTCGTGGGGCGGCGCACGACGCGCCACGCGTTCACGCGATCGCCGAGCAACGTGAGCACGGCGGGGAGGGCGATAAGGGCCCCAGCAACGGCCGTGCCGACCACGGCGATGCCGGCGAACGCAAACGAGCGCAAGAAATACTGCGGAAACAAGATCATCGACGAGGTCACGACGGCGACCGTCAGCCCAGAGAAGAGCACCGTGCGACCGGCGGTAGCCATGGTCGTCGACACGGCATCAGCGACAGTCTTACCGCTGGCGCGTTCCTCGCGGAATCTGCTGACGATAAGCAGCGAGTAATCGATGCCGAGTCCAAGACCCATTCCGGTGATGAGGTTGAGCGCGAAGACCGAGACGTCGGTCGAGAGTGTCGCAAGCCAGATGAAGAAGAAGCTGCCGAGAATTCCCAGCCCGCCGACGAGAAGCGGCAGTCCAGCCGCGACGACAGAACCAAAGACGAAGATGAGAAGAATGAGGCTCAGCGGAATGGCAATGCTCTCCGCGAGCGCCAGGTCTTCGGCGATGGACTCGTTGAGCGCGTTGGCCATGGCGGCGAGGCCGGTGTAGTGAATATCCGCACCGTTAATTGACGTTCCGAGTTCGGTCTCAATGAGCTTCGTTTCGGCGCTGCGCGAACTCGGCGAGGTGTCGGTGTAGGTGACAAAGACGTATGCGGCTTCGCCATCGATGCTCTTCAGAGAGTCTGGACGGCCGAGTGAATAGTAGGTGGCGACCTGGTCGATTCCGTCGAGTTTGGACAGCTTTTCGACGATTGTCGTCGTCGTCGCTTCTGATTTGGGGTCGTCAGCGCTGCGGTTAAAGTCGACAATGATCGCGAGCTCGGGCGGGTGGTCGCCAAAGTCTTCCTTCAGCACGGTGACAACTCGACTCGAGTCACTGTTGGGGTCGCTGTAGCCGGCCGACTGCATGGCCGGGAAGACCTGGAGTCCGCCGATTGCCGAAAGGCCCACGAGCGCGACAAAGCTGAGCAGTGTTGCGAGTGGACGACGAATAATGGCTTGCGTCAGACGGCGCACGGGAACCTCCTTGGGGGTTCTTCGAGTCTACGCGTTCGCGCCCGGGCGAAGATTTCGCACGGACGCCGTCGCTGCGATGGTTGCTCGAGCTGCATCCGCAACGTCGTCGGCAGTCGTGGTGTGGGCGAGGCTAAACCGAACCTGTGTTCGTGCGGTGTCATCAGAGAATCCGCATGCACGCAACACGTGTGACGGTTCGTCTTTGCCGGCCGCACATGCGGCACCGCTAGAGACAACCACGCCACGCTCTTCAAGTTCGAGCAGAATCGTCTCGCCGTTGAGCCCATCGAAGACGAACGAGGCAATCGACGGCAGGCGAGTCGGGTCGGATGCGCGCGCGCCCATGAGCCGAGCCTCGGGAACCCCGGCAAGCACCTCCTGAATGAACGTCGTGGTGAGCCCGGAAACGCGAGCGGCCTCGGCGGTCAGTTCGGCGCCGCGCGGAACGGTGCGTTCGATTGCGGTTGCCAGCGCAACTGCCCAGGCAATGTTTTCTGTGCCCGATCGGCGAGCATCCTCTTGACCACCGCCGTGCATCGTCGGTTCGACGGCAAGACCGGCGCGCAGGTACACCGCACCTGAGCCTTTGGGTGCGCCGAGTTTGTGCCCAGATATTGTCAGCGCATCCACGCCAAACGTGTACGAGCCAGCCACCGTGGGGCGAATGTCGAGCCACGCGGCGGCTTGCACGGCGTCGGTGTGCATCAGTGCGCCGACAGCATGCGCTCGCTCGGCAATCTCGGCAATCGGATGAATCGTGCCGATTTCGTTGTTGGCAACCATCAGTGTCACGAGCGTGGTGTCGGGGCGCAGTGCGCTCGCCTCATTCGCCGGGTCAAGTTGGGCCAAGTCAATCGCGCCGGTCTCATCGACGGCTAACCAGGTGACCTCGAACCCGTGGATGCGCTGCAGATAGTCGATTGACTGCAGAACCGCTTCGTGCTCGGTGCGCGCCGAGACGATGTGTTTGCCGCGCGGGTTGGCGAGCGCAAGACCCACCACGCACAGGTTGTCGCCTTCGGTGCCGCCCGAGGTGAAGACCACTTCGTGCGCCGAGACGTCGAGCCAGGTGGCGACGGTGCGTCGCGCATCCGCCAACGCTGTGGATGCGCGCCCGCCGAGCTCATGCGTGCTGCTCGGGTTGCCGAATTCTGAGGTGAGCCACGGCCAGGCGGCTTCTAGTGCCCCCGGGAAAACGGGTGTCGTGGCGGCGTGGTCGAGATAGATCATGGGCGTCAGGCGTCGCGCTCGCTATACTCCGGGCGTGATGACGACGTCGAGGCCGAGGTCGAGGGCACGCGCGCTGTGCGTGAGGGCACCAATCGAGATCACGTCGACCCCGGTTTCTGCGATGGCGCGCACGGTCTCGCGGTTCACGCCCCCGCTTGCTTCGACAATTGCGCGACCGGCAACTTGTGTGACGCCCGTGATCAAATCAGCGAGCGAGAAATTGTCGAGCATGATGATGTCGATGCCGGCGGCGAGCACGGGCTCAATCTGGTCGAGGCGGTCAACCTCGACTTCTAGTTTCATGGTGTGTGGGAGTTCAGCGCGAACGCGGGCGAGTTCGGTGGTCAGGTCTTTGCCACCTGCGGTGAGCACGGCCAGGTGATTGTCTTTTGCCATCACCGCGTCGGAGAGGCTGAAGCGGTGATTTCGCCCGCCGCCGCACACCACAGCGTGACGTTCGAATGCGCGAAGGCCTGGCGTGGTTTTACGGGTGTCGGCAATGACTGCTTTTGTGCCGGCGATGAGCTCTACGTATTCGGCCGTGAGTGTGGCGATGCCCGACATGCGCTGGGCAAAGTTCAGTCCGATGCGTTCGCCGGTCAACACTGCCCGCGCTGGTCCGCTCACCCGTGCAAGAACGTCGCCCGCGACGAATCGCGCACCCTCACGAACCTCCCACTCAACGTGCACGCGAGGGTCGGTCAACGTGAAGGCTGCCTCAAACGCAGCTGCGCCCGCGAACACGCCTGGCTCGCGAGCAGTCAGGGTTGCCACCGCGGTCGCGTCGACCGGAATGAGGTACTCACTCGTGACGTCTCCCCACGGAGCGTCTTCGCGCAGGGCGGCCGCAACCACCTCGTCAACAATCGTTTGATCGATCATGAGTCGCCTTTCTCAATGAGCACGATCGGTCGAGCCGAGCCGGGCATGGTGTCGGGGAAGTCGAGTCGGTAGTGCGCGCCACGCGATTCTTCGCGGGCAAGGGCGGCTTCCGTGACCGCACTGGCGAGGAGCAAGAGGTTGGCGTCTTCCCGGTCGGGAAACAGACGGTTTGCAACAGGCGCCGCGCGCCAGCCGGCGATGCGTGCGCGAGCCGATTCGAGTCCGGCGGCGTCACGCGCCAGGCCGACGTTGTCCCACATCATGGTTTGCAGTTCGATTCGGTCAATGACGTCGGGTTTCTTTGCCGTTTGCGAGATGTGGTTAACTGCGCTGGTTCCTGCTTCGCCCGCGCGTTCGAATCCCGGTTCCTGAATGCGCAGGTGTGCCAGCGGTGGCTGGTCTGCCCAGCGCACCGACGGAGGATCAACCGGCCACGGCTCGTCGAGTGCCGCAACGGCGCGGTGAGAAAACACGACCGATTCGAGCAACGAGTTCGATGCCAGACGGTTGGCCCCGTGCGTTCCGGTGCAGGCGACTTCACCCACGGCGAATAGTCCCTCGACCGACGAGCGGCCGAACGTGTCGGTTGCCACGCCACCCATCCAGTAGTGCGCGGCGGGCGTGACCGGAATCGGTGTGCGCGCCCAGTCGAGACCGTAGCGGGCGCAGGCAGCGTTGATGCTCGGAAAACGTTTCGCGAGAAAGTCGGCGCCGAGTGCCGTGGCGTCGAGCAGCACTGGCACCCCGCCTTGCGCCATCATCTCGCGCTGGATGGAGCGGGCCACGATGTCACGCGGTGCGAGCTCGGCGCGCGGATCCACTTTTGTCATGAATCGTTCACCCGCGGAGTTCACCAGTACGGCCCCCTCGCCGCGCACAGCTTCAGAGATCAAGAACGACCCTGGCACGGCCAGGGCGGTCGGGTGAAACTGATAGAACTCGACATCGGAGAGTACGGCCCCGGCGCGAAACGCGAGGGCGACGCCGTCGCCGGTTGTTACGGCTGGGTTGGTCGTGTGTCGGTACAACTGACCCGCACCGCCGCTGGCGAGAATCACCGCGTCGGCCTCGATGGTTTCGGGGCCGGCCGATGTCAGCACGGTCACGCCGGTGACGGTGTTCCGCCCGCTTTCGTGCGTGTGAGTCACGATGTCGGCAACGAAGTCGTATTCGCGAATGTCGGCCACGTTGGCTTTGACCGCGGCGACGAGTGCCGCGCTGATGCCCGCGCCGGTTGCGTCGCCGCCCGCGTGCAAAATTCGCGCGTGGGAGTGAGCCGCTTCGAGGCCGCGAGCAAAGTCGCCAGAGTCGCCTCCGGAGGCCCGGTCGAAGTTCACGCCAAATGACACGAGGTCGTTAATGCGCTGGGGCCCCTCGGCACACAGCACGTCGACGGCGGGCGGCCAGCAGAGTCCGTTGCCCGCGTCGAGCGTGTCGGTCACGTGCGACGCGATGCTGTCGTCAGTCGACGTCACCGCCGCGATGCCCCCTTGCGCGTAGTGCGTGTTGCTCTCGCCGAGCGTCGACTTGGTGAGCAGGGTCACGCGAGACGTGCGCGCGGCTTCGACCGCGGCAATGAGCCCGGCGATTCCACTCCCGATGACGACGACGTGTTTCATGAATCTCGCCGCCTAGACGGGCTTCGCTGCGAGCATGCGCTCGAGAGCGACGCGTGCTGGTTCGGCAACATCTGCCGACACGCTGATCTGATTGACGACCTCGCCTGCGACGAGTCGCTCGAGCACCCAGGCGAGGTAGCCGGGGTGAATGCGATACATCGTCGAGCAGGGGCACACGACCGGGTCGAGACAGAAGATGGTGTGTTCGGGATGCTGGGCCGCGAGTCGTTGCACCATATTGATTTCGGTGCCGATGGCGAACGTTGTCGGCTCGCTCGCGCCCTCAACGGCTTTGCGAATGTAGTCCGTCGACCCGGATTCATCGGCCGCATCGACAACCGGCATCGGGCACTCCGGGTGCACAATCACGCGCACGCCCGGGAAGTCAACGCGTGCCTTCTCGATTTGGTCGACGGTGAAGCGTTTGTGCACCGAGCAGAAGCCGTTCCACAAGATGACCTTCGCCGACTCGAGTTGCTCTGCACTGTTTCCGCCGAGCTCACGACGACCGTGCCAGAGCGGCATGTCATCAACGGAGATGCCCATCGCTTTCGCGGTGTTGCGGCCGAGGTGCTGGTCAGGAAAAAACAGCACGCGGTGTGCTCGCGCGAACGCCCACTCGAGCACAATGGCGGCGTTCGACGAGGTGCAGACAATGCCACCGTTTTCTCCGCAGAAACCTTTGAGCGCGGCCGATGAGTTCATGTAGGTCACGGGAATCACTGGCACCTTTCCCGACGCGTCGGGAGTCGGGGGCGCAGAAGGGTCGAATCCATAGAGAGCGCCGAGCTCGTTCCAGCATGCGGTGACCGACTCGATGTCTGCCATGTCGGCCATCGAGCATCCGGCGGCCAGGTTCGGCAAAATCACCTGTTGTTCGGGGCGCGACAAGATATCGGCGGTCTCGGCCATGAAGTGAACACCACAGAAAACGATGTAGTCGGCTTCGGGTCGATCGGCCGCGGCGCGTGCGAGCTGAAACGAGTCGCCGAGGTAGTCCGCGTGCTGCACGACTTCATCGCGCTGATAGAAGTGTCCGAGAATGACGAGCTTGTCGCCCAGAGTTTCTTTTGCCACGCGGATGCGCTCGTGCAACTCTTCGTTCGACGCAACCTTGTACTCCTGGGGTAGTCCACCCTGCACGGGCGAACCGGTCGGAATCACGTCTCCCATCGAGGCTCCCGGGCCATACGCGGGAACACTCGTATCGAACTCCCACGGCCCCTTCGCGAGCGACGGACTACACGTTTCTTCGTCGGACTGCCCATTCACAATCAGCTGAATACGGTCGTTCACAGATGCGGTGCTCATGCGGATTCCTCGTTGTATCGGTACAGCTGGGGCGGTCGGTGGCGCGTGCCCTTCACGCGCTCGCCGGTGGGAACAATTGCTCGCGACGATTCGATTGTGCGCCGAAAGTTTCCGGGGTCAATCGGCCGTTGCAGAATGACTTCGTACACCTCGCGCAGTTCGGCGAGCGTGAACGTGGGCCCTAAGAATCCATGCGCGATGCGGCTGTATTCGAGTTTTGTGCGCAAGCGCCAGAGCGCGTAGTCGACGATGGCGTTGTGGTCGAACGCAAGCGTGGGCACGTCATCGGCTGCGAACCACGCCACGTTCTCGCTCGTGAGCGCCTGGCCCGCTTCGTCGCCACCAACGAGCGCCCAGTAGACGATCGAAACGACTCGCTCGCCCGGTGAACGCTCGGGGTCGCCGAACGCGTAGAGCTGTTCGAGATAGCGCGGCTCGAGCGCCGTTGTTTCGCGCAGGGTTCGGCTCGCAGATGCGGCCAAGTCTTCTTGTGCATCGAGTGGGCCACCGGGCAACGCCCACATGTCGGCATAGGGTTCGCGAATGCGACGAACGAGCGGGATGCGCAACTCGAGCACACCCTCATCGTTGGGTTGCAGGGTGAAGATGACCGTTGACACGGCGAGCGACGGAGTCGAAACCTGTGTGGGCATAATCACCTCCCGATGTGCTCGTAAAAGTATTTGTGACTCTAAGTAAGAGTTATCTTAGTGTCACAATGACGCAAACACCATTACGTCACCGTTGCGTTAGGTCACGAACAAATTCGCAAAAAAACAGGTGACAAGAGCCCGTCAAAGGGGTTAAGTAGGCAGGTAAGTTCTCGAACGGAAAGTGAGACGACACCCATGTCAACGTCGACATCCACAATGGCCGGCAAGAAAGGCCTCAAGACCGGGGCGCTCGGGCTCATGTCGAGCACCGTCATCGGTCTTTCATCGACAGCCCCTGCCTATTCGCTGGCAGCCGCGCTCGGCTTCATCGTTCTCGGTGGTGAGGCGCTCGTCGGGTTCCAAGCACCTGGCATCATCATCCTGGCGTTCATCCCGATGTTCTTCATCTCGATCGCGTACAAAGAACTCAACCGCGTCGAGCCAGACTGCGGAACGGTGTTCACGTGGTCCGCGCGCGCATTCGGCTCGCGCACGGGATGGATGGGTGGTTGGGCGCTGATCGCCGCCGACATTATCGTCATGGCGAACCTCGCGCAGATTGCCGGGTCGTACTCGTTCACGTTCGTGGGTGGCATCGTCGGTAACCCGGACATTGTTGCGTTGTCGTCCGATGTTGTCTGGTCAACAGTTGCGGGGCTCATCTGGATCGTGCTGATGACCTGGATCAGCTACCGTGGCATCGAGATTTCGGCACGGTTGCAGTACTGGTTGCTCGCCGTCGAGCTTGTTGTTCTGGTTGCCTTCGCCGTCGTCGCACTCGGACGCGTCTACTCGGGCAATGGTGTCGACGGAAGCACGCTTCCCGAGTTGAGCTGGTTCAACCCGTTCACTCTCGACTTCAGTACCGCAATCGCTCCCGCAGTGCTCACCGCTCTCTTCATCTATTGGGGATGGGATACCGCGGTTGCCATCAACGAAGAGACGTCCAACCCCAGCAAGACGCCCGGTCGCGCGGCAATCCTCAGCACGCTCCTGCTGGTTGTCACGTACCTTCTCGTCACCGTGGGAGCTGTTGCCTTCGCGGGAGTGGGCGAAACGGGAATTGGCTTGGGTAACCCAGAAAACGCCGACGACATCTTCGCCGCGATTGGACCGGCACTCTTTGGTGACAGCGTTCTTGGCCAGATCATGATGTTGCTCCTCGCCGCGTCGATCTTGACGTCGGCTGCCGCCTGCACGCAGACGACAATTTTGCCGACGGCTCGCGGGGCACTGTCAATGGCGTCGTTCAAGGCACTGCCGAAAAGCTTTGCCACGATTCACCCGAAGTTCCTCACCCCCACGTGGTCAACCTGGGGTATGGGAATCGCCTCGGCCGGGTTCTACCTCTTGTTCACCCTGATTAGCCCGAACCTGCTCATCGCACTCATCGGTGCGCTGGGTCTGCTCATCGCGGTCTACTACGGTCTGACCGGATTCGCGGCCGCGTGGTTCTTCCGCAAGACACTCACGCGCAGCGCACGCAACTTCTTCATGCGCGGGCTGATTCCTTTGGCGGGTGGCATCACCATGGCCGTCGTCTTCGCCTACGGTCTGCAGCAGTTCTTGTTGCCCGATTGGCTGGTCGACGCAGACGGAAACAACGTCACCATCTTCGGCCTCGGTGCCGTCGGTGCCGTCGGACTCATGGCAATTGCAGTGGGATTCGTCTTGATGATCTGGTGGAACATCGTGAACAGCGAGTTCTTCAAGGGCAAGACACTCGAGCGTCGGGCACACACTGCCGACTAGCGAAACATTTCGCCCGGATGCCCGCCGCAACTCACACAAACATGATGGGAGTGGCGGGCATCCGTCGTTATGCTGGTGACACAAGTTCATATCGGGCCACACGGTCGACGCGGGAGAGCTGGCGAGCTTCGAGCCAGCACCGAAGGAGCAATCCTCCCCGACAATCTCTCAGGTATCTAAACCGCGTCGAACTGGCCACTCTGAAAAGAAGGCGCCGCACTCAGGCGTCTCGCCCACGGTGAAAGTCGCACAACGCGCACGAAACTCTCAGGCACAAATGACAGAGGGGGAGTTCTTTTTGAGACTCGTGCCCCGCACGACTACGGAGGACTCATGACCGACGCCCGATATTCACCGCTTCACGACCTGCACGTCGGTTTGGGCGCGAGCTTCACTGACTTCGCTGGCTGGCAGATGCCCGTTCGCTACGACAGCGACTTGGCCGAGCACCACGCTGTGCGTGAACGAGTCGGCATCTTCGACATCTCGCACATGGCCGAGATCTCTATCACCGGCCCGCAGGCGGGGGAGTTTCTTGACTTCGCCGTCGCCGGAAAGATGTCGGCCCTGGCTCTCGGGCAGGCCAAGTACACGCTGTTGCTCACCGAAGCCGGCACGGTCATCGACGACCTCATCATCTACCGTCTGGGAGATGAGCACTGGCTCGTCGTTGCGAACGCCGGCAACCGCTTTGCCGCCGTTGATGCGCTGAAGGCTCGCGTCGCCGGCTTCTCGGCTGACGTCATCGACCAGTCGGACGAAACCGCCATGACTGCGGTGCAAGGCCCGTCGGCGCTCGCCGTGTTGGAATCGACGGTCGGGCTGACGCTCTCTGACTCCGCAGCCGATCGCCCCCAGAAAACTCTGGCCGACCTCAAGTACTACTGGACGCTCCCCGCGGTGTTCTTAGGTCACCCCGTTCTCATTGCGCGCACGGGATACACCGGTGAAGACGGATTCGAGCTCTACATCGATGCCACTCACGCAGCCGCGCTGTGGACCGCGCTCGCCGAGGCCGGCGAAAGCCACGGGATTGTTCCGTGCGGGCTCGCCTGCCGCGACACGCTTCGCCTCGAAGCGGGCATGCCGCTGTACGGGCACGAACTCACGCTGGATATCCGTCCTGCCCAGGC
>JBIISS010000173.1:0-3322 GCA_044340895.1 Microbacteriaceae bacterium | reverse complement strand
TCCATTTCGCTCGCACGCTCGCTGAGAAAATCCTGGATCCGACTGCTGACGCGAGTCACCCATTCGTCTTGTTCCGCCACTCGCCTAGCCTATCCATGCGGAGCCGGGTTACACTTGTCTAACGGCTTCTCAACTTTGTTCGACCGAATTGGAGGTGCACATGCCCTTGTCTGAGCACGAGCAGCGCATGCTCGACGAAATGGAACGAAACCTGTATGGCGGCGACGCCGATGTGGTTTCTGCCCGCGGTGAGCGGATGCGGCCGAACTATCGATTCCTTACGATGGGCGTGATTATCGCCGTTGCTGGAATCGGCGTCATGATCGCCGGAGTCATGGCCCAAATGATTCTCGTCGGCGTCGCCGGCTTTGCGGTTGTCTTTGTCGGAGTCATTGTGGCCAGCCGCCCGGCGTCGGCAACTGCGGTGTCGGCCAGGACTCGTCCGGCTCGTGCTGGTGGTTTCATGCAGCGCATGGAACAACAGTGGGAAGACCGCAAAGAAGGTCGCGGCTAGCTCCAAGATCTGAGTCTCTCCAGCGCCACCCTTCGGGGTGGCGCTTTTTTTGCCCAAAAACTGGGAACGCACTCCATTTTCCTCCACCCAATAAAGCCAGTAAATAACTCAGTTTTTATCCTTCAATGTAAAAATATTGCTCATTCTTGCTTTTTTGTGGTGCAAAGTGGAGTAAAGTGGGGGAGCACCACTTGACTGGCCGGAATAGAGGGGAGGTGCGCCGAAATGTTCCTTGGAGCTCACGCACCCAAACTCGACGACAAAGGGCGCGTCATCCTGCCGGCGAAGTTCCGCGACGAATTGGCGGCCGGCATCGTGGTGACTCGCGGCCAAGAGAACTGCCTCTACGTCTTCACATCACGTGAGTTCGAATCTCTCCACGAAAAGATTCGTCAAGCTCCCGTCACCAGCAAAGTCGCTCGCGACTTCCTCCGCGTCTTTCTCTCCGGCGCGAGTGCGGAGATGCCCGACAAGCAAAACCGGATCACGATTCCAGCAAACCTGCGCGAGTACGCAGGCCTTCGTCACGATCTCACTGTCATTGGTGCGGGAAACCGGGTCGAAATTTGGGACTCAGGTGCGTGGGATACGTACCTTGCCGCACACGAGTCCTCCTTCTCAGGTACCGACGAGGAGGTGATTCCCGGCCTCTTCTAGTCGTTGGGTTTTGACTCCTCGCCAGTCTCATCCGGACATCACTTCCCCGGTAGCCGGCTCGAGATGGAGGGGAATCAAAACCCAACGTCCGAGGCGCATACCCCATGGACATTCGACAGATTCATATCCCGGTGTCACTCGAGCGCAGCATCGAGCTTCTCGAGCCCGCGCTTTCTGCGCCCCATGCCGTGCTTGTGGACGCAACGCTGGGAATGGCAGGGCACGCCGAAGCTTTCCTGACCCACTTTCCGCAGCTGCGACTGATCGGCATTGACCGTGATACCGACGCCCTGCGCATCGCTGGCGAGCGGTTGGCTCCATTTTCTGACCGTATCGAGCTGGTGCACGCGGTTTACGACGAAATCACCGATGTGCTGGAGCGCCTCGCAACGCCTCGGGTCAGCGGATTCCTCTTTGACCTTGGCGTTTCGTCACTTCAACTCGACCGTGCGGAGCGCGGTTTCGCATACGCACAGGATGCACCGCTCGACATGCGTATGGACCAAACCACAGGCATCACAGCAGCAGATGCCGTTGCCACCCTCACAGCGGACGAGCTGGCTTCCATCTTCCGTCGATTCGGCGACGAAAAGCTGGCGCCGCGATATGCGCGGGCGATTGTGGATGCGCGATCGAACGCACCGATCGAAACGAGCGGGCAGCTCGTCGACATCCTTCAGAAGGCGACACCGGCCGCCCTCATGAACGCGGGGCACCCGGCGAAACGCGTTTTTCAAGCTCTACGCATTCACGTCAACGAAGAGCTTGCTGTGTTGCACCGAGCGATTCCTCAGGCGCTCAAGGCCACCAGCGTGGGAGGCCGCGTTGTTGTGTTGTCTTACCAGTCACTCGAGGATCGCATCGTCAAGGCGGAATTCGCCGAGGTCACGACCGACGGAACGCCCGCCGGTGTTCCCGTGGGCATCGCCGCCCTCGCGCCAACCTTTCGCCTGCTCACGCGCGGTGCAGAACTCGCGAGTGACGAAGAAAAGGCTGCGAACCCGCGGGCGACGCCGGTGAGAATTCGTGCGGTCGAACGAGTGAGGGACGCGGCATGAGCATGAACGCGCACGTTCGTCGTCCAGAACTCTCGATTCCCAGGCAGGGTGTTGTTGCACCCATACGCACGGGATCGACTGCACTCCCGGCTCGGCACCTCGTTGCAGTCAAGCCGACGGAGCGCAGCTCGCGCACCTCGGCTCAGTCGCAAACACGTCAGCGCCGGCGTCCTCGCGCATTTTTTGCTTACGTCACGGCGGGCGTCATGTTCGGTGTGATGGTGATACAGATGCTGTTGAGCGTTGCCACGGAGAGCGGCGCATATGAAATTGCCTCTCTTCAAGCTGCCAACAAAGAAGCCACGCGTTCGTATCAACAGATGACGCAGGAAATCGACCGACTGGCTTCTCCACAGCACTTGGCACTCAACGCTGAGGCGCTGGGCATGTTGTCGAACAACACCCCCGCCTACCTGCGTCTTTCGGACGGTGCAGTACTCGGTTCGCCAACTTCTGGAGACGGTTTCAAGAATCTTGTCGCGAGCGACGGAGGTTCGCTCGTACCGAACTCCCTTCTGTCCGGCGTTGCACTCGTCACAACAGCACCCGCCGATGGGGCGGCAGCTTCGGCTTCAGTCGGCACCACCCAACCCGGCGCGCCAGCGGCTCCGGCACCAACCGGACCCGTACCGTTGTCTAACGGACTTCCTGGCCTGTCGACCAGATGAACCGCGTACACAGAAGGCAAACGTGAGACGAACAACCCGATTGCGTGTGACCGCAACTTTGGTCTTTGTCGTCGCCTTTTTTGCTCTGGTGGTCGTCCGTCTCATTGACATTCAGATTGTCAGCGCCGCGGAGTACAACGAGGCATCGGCCGGAAAAATGTCTCTTCCGGCAACGGTTTTCGCGCCGCGAGGCACGATTACCGACTCCAGCGGCAAGGTGCTCGCCGACGCGGTCATGCGCTATGACATCACAATGTCGCCTCGCAATGCTCGCGATTTTGAGCGGGGGAGTGGATCATCCATCGTCACCGTCACGCTCGCTCAGGCAGCAACCGAGATCGGGGCGATTACGAAGCAGAAGCCCGAAGACATTCTCAAGATTGTTGCGGACGAGCTCGCGGAGAACCCCGATTCTGATTTTGCCT
>JBIISS010000172.1:0-3349 GCA_044340895.1 Microbacteriaceae bacterium | reverse complement strand
GGCGCTCAGCTCGTGCCCCAGGTATTCGGCCAGGGCCTGACGCAACGCGGTGAATTCGCGGTCGGGGTAGCGGTTGATTGAGCCGAGTGCGCTTTCGACGCGACTCAGAATATCGGCAACGACATCACCGGGAACCGGGTGCGTGTTCTCGTTGACGTTGAGCTCAACTCGCACGTGCGCCTGAGGTGCACCGTACGGCTTTCGGCCGCGCAAGTCGTCGCGAATCGGCAAATCGTCGAGGCTGGTCACTTAGTCAGTCTAAAAGCGGACCGGTGGCCCTAAATCCGGTTGCCAAGCTAGTGGCGAAGGGTCGGACCGGACAGAAACCAATGGTCCAGAAGGGGCGAACTAGTAACCGGTAGGAAGCGCGATGCGCTGACCGGGCTGCAGGTCGCTGTTCAACTGATTCAGCGAGACGATCTCTGCAATGACATCGCGCGGGTCTTTGGTGGGAGCAATCTCGTAGGCGAGGCTCCAGAGCGTTTCGCCGGACTCGACCGTGATCCAGGTGTGCGAGGTGTCAGTCACTGCGGCGCTGTTCGTTGCAGCGGCCTGACCCGCACTCACGATGGCGAAGAACGCGGCGAGCGCGAGAGGCACGGCGATGAGGAACGTGATGACGCGACGACCGCGAGGCGTGAGGACGAGACGCGTGCGGGCAGCCTGGTTGCGAACAACCTGAGCACCGACAACCTGGTTGCGCAGACCCTGGGGGCGGGCAATCTGGCTGCCAATAACCTGCGGACGGTAAGTGGGGTAGGCAACTGTGCTCATGATCGTGAACTCCTCTTTGTTGCGACTAACTTTTGTGTGACCCTCCGACATTGCTGTCAGGTTGTGGCCGGATGCGTTGCGTTGGTTTTCGGCGGGGCTAAATCTCGTGTCGGGCACTCGGCCGGGAGTGCCCGACACGAAGACTTGTTTCGAATATATATTCGATTGTGCGACCGTGTCAAGTCGATTAGCTCGAAATTCTCGAATTTGCGACGACACAGTCGAAGATGTGTTTGATTCTGCTTCTGTTTTCGAATACTCTTTCGACATGTCAACGAGTGAAACAGCTGCCACCGACAACGGTCGTGGCGCACAGAAACTGAGTGCCAAGCAAGCGGAAATGCTGTCGGCCATCATCTCCTTCATCGACGAGAACGGGTATGCCCCGACGATGCAGCAAGTGGGCGCGGCCGTCGGCCTCTCGTCACTGAGCAGCGTCTCGCACCAGTTCAATCAGCTGGAGATCTTTGGATACATCAAGCGCGACCCCAAACTGGCGCGCACCATCGAGGTGGTGCTGAACCCGGATGGAAGTGAGTTCGTGGGCGGAGCATCCACCCCCGCAACATCACGCGTCGACTTGGGGCCGGAGGTGACGATGGTGCCGCTCGTCGGTCGCATCGCCGCCGGTGTTCCGATCACGGCGGAGCAGAACATCGACGACACGATGGCTCTGCCCCAACAGCTCGTCGGCAAGGGCGACCTCTTCATGCTCGAGGTGCACGGTGATTCGATGGTCGAAGCGGCAATCTGCGACGGCGACTTCGTCGTTGTGCGCGCACAGAAGACGGCCGAGAACGGCGACATCGTGTCGGCGATGCTCGACGGTGAAGCCACCGTCAAGGTCTTCAAGCAGCGCGACGGTCACACCTGGCTGCTGCCCCGCAACTCCGCATACGAGCCCATCCTCGGCGACCACGCCGAAATCCAGGGCAAGGTCGTCGCCGTTCTGCGGTCGGTTCGCTGACGATGAGTTCGGAATTCCAGTTGGGACGTTGGGGTAAACCTGAGAGTTTTCTTCGAGGTGGAGGGTTTTCGGTCTCTCGAGGTGGACGAGTCGAAAATCGAGTCGTAACCTTTTCGTGATGGTCCTCTTCAGCCATCAAAACCCTTCATAAAGCAAGTGCCCCGGGACTGAAAACAGTCTCGGGGCGCTTTCGTTTTGGGCACGAGTGCGCCGTCCGAATCGCGCGATCTAGTCGATTGCGCCGAGCCGGGTCAGAACGTCGAGCACGGGTGCGTGCTGATTAAACGCATACAGGTGGATGCCCGGAGCCCCGCCGTCGAGCACTGCGCGAGCAAGATTCGTCGCGTGTGCGATGCCCACCTCGTACTGAGCAGCCGCATCGCTCGCCGAGCCGAGCGCCACCTCGAGGTGAACGGGCATGGGCTCGTCGGTGATGTCGACGATGCGATTCAATCGGCCCATACTCGTGACGGGCATGATGCCGGGGATCACCGGGAATTCGACGCCGGCAGCGCGCGCATCCACCATGAACGACAGGTAATCGTCGGCGTCAAAGAACAACTGCGTGATGGCGAGGTTTGCCCCCTGGGCCTGCTTCGCGAGAAGCACGTTGATGTCTTGGGCCCGATTGCGCGATTGCGGATGCCCGTTCGGAAAAGCCGCGACACCAATGCGCACCGGTTCGCGGCGCTGGCTGAGTCGCACGGCTCCCCCGCCCCACTGCGGCTCATCGACCTCGGTGTAGGGCTCGCGCTCGGCTTGAACGCGATGGATGAGCTGCACGAGCTCGGTCGCGCTGCGCAGGTCACCGAGAAAGTCTTCGCCCTCGACGGCGTCTTCGGGGGCATCACCACGAATTGCAAGAAACTGACGGATGCCCGCGTCAAGAAAATCGCGAACGAGACGGTTCGCCTCGTCGGCGGTCGACCCCACGCAGGTGAGGTGCGCCATCGGTGGAACGTTCGTTTCGGTGAGGATGTAGCGCACCAAGTCGAGGCTGCGATCGCGCGATGAACCACCAGCGCCATAGGTGACGGCAATGAACTGTGGCGCTACGGCCGCAAGTTTTTGTACCGTCTCGTGAACGGATTCGACCTGCGAATCGCTCCGCGCCGGATACACCTCAAATGAGAAAGAAATGCCCGTCGCGCGCTCCGCCTGCGCAGACGCGTGCGTGCTCATTCGAGGAGAACGACTAGTTTCCGTCAGCGGCAGGCTTGGCTGCCTTCTTGGCAGCGGGCTTCTCGGCAGCAGGCTTCTTGGCAGCGGGCTTCTCGGCAGCAGGCTTCTTGGCAGCAGGCTTCTTGGCAGCGGGCTTCTTGGCAGCAGCCTCTGGCTTGAACGTCGCGGCGTCGGCGTTCTTCTTGCGCGACACGCGCACGGCCACCATCGCTGCGACGCCCGCGATGACGAGAACGCCACCGATGATGAAGATCAACAGCAGCGTGGATTCGCTCTGACCGGTGTTGGGGAGGATGGCTGCAAGCACGAGAGCACTCTTTCTGTAGCTGTTTCGTAGTGGAAGATTCGCAAGTCTTGCGAACTTAAGACCGGCTCGAGAATACCGCAAGAGCCGTTGCATCGGCTTCACGCACCAGCGCGCGGATT
>JBIISS010000011.1:0-11462 GCA_044340895.1 Microbacteriaceae bacterium | reverse complement strand
CTGGTATTCGGAGAGGGCTGTCGCCAACGGGGCACCGGCATAACGGTCGAGCGATTCGCGCTGCTCAGTTGCCGAACGCAGTCGAATCTGGTCGCTTTGTCCGTGCACGGCGACGAGTGCGTCGGCCAGCGATTGCAGAACGCCAGCGGGAGTGGTGCGTCCGCCGACAACCGCACGCGATCGACCCTCGGATGAAACCGAACGTGCGATGAGCAGTTCAGAACCGTCGATTGCGCCGCCCGCCTCTTCGACGGTTGCGCGAATGGCGTCGGGATTCTCGAGTCTCCACGTGCCTTCAACCCAGAGTGCATCACTCCCCCGGCGCACAGTTGCTGCGTCGGCGCGTTCACCGCGCAATAGTCCGAGCGCGGTGACGACCATGGTCTTTCCGGCGCCGGTCTCGCCGGTGATTGCGGTAAAGCCCGGTCCGAGCGGAAGCGCGGCTTCAGAAATTACGCCGAGGTCGCGAATGCGGATTTCTTCGATCATGACTGCGGACCTCGCCAGCCATAGACGGAGAGGTCGAACTTCTTCACAAGCCGATCAGCGAACGAATCGTCGTTGAGCCGCGCCAGACGCACCGGAGTTTTCGAGCGCTGCACGACAACGCGTGCGCCCGACGGCAGGTCGAACGTTCGGCGACCGTCACACCACAGCACGCCCGTGCCGCTGCTGCGTTCGAGAAGTTCAACCGCGACGGCCGCATCAGGAGCAACAACGAGTGGACGAGCAAAAAGTGCGTGAGCGGAGAGTGGCACCACCGTCATCGCTTGCACCTCGGGCCACACCACTGGCCCGCCGGCCGAGAACGCGTAGGCAGTCGAACCCGTGGGGGTCGCGACAACGATGCCATCGCATCCAAACGATTCGAGAGGGCGTCGGTTGATTTCAACGACAACTTCGAGCATGCGCTCACGACTTGCCTTTTCGACGGTCGCCTCGTTCAGTGCCCAGGTGTGGAACACGACGTCGGCGCCCTTCTTGACTCGAACATCCAGCGCCATCAATTCTTGAACCACGTAGTCACCGGCAAGAACGCGAGTGACGGTTTCGTGGATGCTGTCGCGTTCGGTTTCGGCAAGGAATCCGACGTGACCCATGTTCACGCCAACAATTGGAATTGCTGCGTCACGGACCACCTCCGCAGCGCGCAGAATGGTGCCGTCGCCACCAATAGCAAATGCGAGATCAACGTCTTCTATCGCGATGCCGGATTCGAGCCATTCGAGTGTGGTGAGGTCGGTTGCCGCCTCGCGCACGACCGACCCTTCCGCCTCGCGCAAAACAGGCACGACACCTTGGGCAACGAGCTGACGGCAGGTCTCGACCGCAGCGGCCAGCGACTCTTCTTGCAGAACGTGCGGGATGACCAGCACACGACGAGCTGAACTCATGCTGCCCCTCCTGCCAGTTTGTGGACGTGTTCCCTCCATTGTGTCGGATTAGTTCCGACACTGGCGTTGAACCAGGCGATGTATTCGCGGTTTCCGGCGCCACCGAGGATTGGGGAAGACAAGATGCCAGCTGTGCCAAGCCCCGCATCGAACGCGTTCCACAGAACGCCGTTGATCGCGTCTTCGCGTTTGCCGGCGTTCGTGACGATGCCTTCCTTCACACCCTGCCGCCCGACCTCGAATTGCGGCTTGATCAGCAGCACAAAGTCGGCATCCGCTGTGGCGGTTGCCTTGAGTGCGGGAATCACGTGCGTGAGAGAGATGAACGAGAGGTCCCCGACGACAAGGTTCGGGGCATCCGCTTCATCGACGGCGTCGACCTTCAGCAGCCCAGCGAGGTTGTCGCGGTTGAGGTATCGCGCATTGACGCCCTCGATAACCGTGACGCGGGCGTCGGAGCGAATCGACGGGGAAATTTGATTGTGGCCGACGTCGAGCGCAATCACATGTGCGACGTTTCGCTCGAGCAGAACTTGCGTGAAGCCACCGGTGGATGCGCCGACATCGAGCGCCCGTCGGCCGGTCACGTCGACCGGGAACTCATCCAGCGCGGCAATCAACTTGTGCGCCGCACGACTCACATAGTGGTCGAGTCGTTCGACGGCGATGTCGTCGGTGTCAGCGACGCGGTGCGATGCCTTGATGACGGGATTCCCGTTGACGCGCACACGTCCACTCGAGATCAGCTCGGCAGCGTGCGTGCGCGAACGGGCGATTTCGCGTGTGGCGAGTGCCGCATCCAGCCGCTGACCGTCACCGAGTTCAGGCACTCGGCCTCTGCGCGTCGACCTGCTCGAGGCGAGTCTTCATCTGGTCGTATACCCCTTGGTAGCCGTCAGCGCGTTGCTCCAGAGGGAGCTGCTCTATCTGCGCGAGGGCGTCAGCGAGGTCGTTGTTCATGACTCAATCTTATTGCGAAGCGTCGTGCCTAGCCGATGACGTCTCGAAGTGCACGAATGATCGACGGTGCCCGAGTGTCGTCTGCCACCTGCAGGGCGTTCGTGACGTAGCCGAACCCGACTCGTTTCGTGGGGTCAGCGAACCCGACTTGGGCAACTCCGAACCGAGTTGCGAATAGAGAAACTTGTTCTTCATCCGTTGAGCATGAGTGCCCTGCTCCGTGATTCGCCCAACCGCCACAGCTAACGCTCGACAGATCGTTACCTAAACCCACTCTTGTGAAACGGTATAGCGATCGACAACCTCGCGAATAGGGTCAACACCAATCCCAGGTCCGGTTGGAACGTCAATATGCCCATCGACGATAACAAAAGGCTCTGTGGTGTCCTGCGCAAAATATCGCGATGAAGCCGATGTATCGCCGGGCAAGGTGAAGTTCGGGAGCGCGGCTAACGCTAAGTTTGCGGCCCTTCCAATACCTGTCTCGAGCATGCCACCACACCACACTGGTATTCCAGAAGCCTGCGCAACGTCATGAATTTTGACTGCCTCGATGTACCCACCGACGCGAGCTGGTTTGATGTTTATGATTTCGGCAGCGCCAAGTTCGATCGCATCACGCGCACTATCGGCAGAAACAATGGATTCGTCCAGGCACACTGGCGTATCGATATAGGCAGCCAGCTTGGCATGCCCGAGAATGTCTTCCTCATCAATTGGCTGTTCAATCAAGAGAAGATCGAACTCGTCCAGTCTCTTTAGCAGGTCAAAATCGTCGCGACTATATGCCGTATTTGCGTCAACTTGTAAAAGCAAATCGGGGCCATATGTTTCTCGCACGAGTTTCACCGGTTCGTAATCCCAACCTGGTTCAATTTTCAACTTGATTCTCACGTACCCCTCGGCAAGATACCCGTCGACAAACCCCATCAGTTCGTCGAGTGAGTCCATAATTCCGACTGATACGCCTGCGGGAACTTTAGTTTTGACTGCACCGAGGTATTGAGCAAAAGACACACCTGCAGCGCGCAGTTGTGCGTCCAAAACTGCCGTTTCCAATGCAGCTTTAGCCATTCGATGGCCTTTCGCCCACTGCAGGGCTGGGGCGACGGCCTCAGCGGTCAGATCATCCCCTAGTTTCTTCAGTCCGGGGATAAAGAATTGTTTCAGAACTGCTGCAGCTCCTTCGTTGTATTCGCTTGAATAGTCCGGAACAGCACTGGCGGCACATTCTGCCCAGCCTTCGCCTACATCCGTGACTGCATGGACCCACACAACTTCGCTCCCGGACATCGATCCAGCAGACGTGCGGAACGCCGACTTAAACGGCACCTCAAGACGGATGAGCTCGACGGATTCAAGTTTCATGATGCTCCTTTGGGCGGGTCTACTAGCAAGTGGGTGCGCCCGTTCATTCGACTGATTGTCCAGCCATCATCCAGCAGTGGCTTCACGCTTTCGCGAATGTCCTTCCTCCACCTCGACGCTGCCGAAGGATCACTTCGCCGCAAAGCCGCAATGTCCTCAGGCAACTCAATGAAAACGGGCTCCTCTTCATGGGTTGGCTTCATGGTGGGCTCAGACGTGGACCACAATAGAAACAACCGATCGGTTTCGTCGCCCAGATTGATTTCATCGTTCAACGTTCCATAAAGGTTTGGTAAGTATTCGATTGCTGTGGCGCCAAGTTTTGTGAAGTTGAAAACACAATTCCTTCGCATTAGTGGATCGAAGGACCACGTGATTCCGCTCAGACCATGCGCCTTTGCCCACTCGAATTGATGCAGCTTCAATTCGTGACCGGCACCGGGCCTCACGGAACCCGTTACGTGTGAATGGAGCACCTGCTTGCCGCGATACTCACCGCGAAACCCAAAAGATGCCGCAACTATTTCATCGCCGACGAAAGCGGCAGCGCAGTATGCGCCCACGTGTAAAGCAGCAAGGCTCACGTCGACCGGCAAAATGTCGGCGTCGCCGCCCCACACTTGCCCGAGAAAATCATTGACGGCGTCTAACCCATGCAAGGAATCAACGTGAGCAACGCGGAGTGATGACATCTCTTCTAACCTTCACTTTCCTGGCGTTCGAGCCGAGCGCCAGTTCGTTCGACGATGTCCAGCAACTCTCTGACATCTTCCAACGACGTCCGGAAATTTGTGAAGCATGGCCGAAGAGCCGTCTTCCCATCGACGATTGCGCTTGTGACATACGCATCGCCGTCTAGTTGCATTTGCTTTGCGATCGAGGAATTGTGTTGGTCAATTGAGCCCCGCTCTGGAATCCTCCGAAAGGGGACAATCGATAGCTGTGGCTTAACAACGAGTTCCAGATTTGAAGTTTCGACAACCATGTCGGCCAGGCGTTGCGCAAGTTGGACATTGTCTTCAAGCGCCGCACGCATGGCATCTGCACCATGAGCTCGAAATGCAACCCACAGCTTCAAACTTCTGAAGGGTCGCGAATACTCAAGGGTTCGGTCTACCGGGTTTTCTTCCACGTCGACCATGTAAGACGCGGCGTGACCAAAGGTTGTGAGCAATGCGCCATTATTTCTCATGAGCAGTACGCCGCATGCCTTGGGAACGAAGAGCCACTTGTGCGCATCAATGGTGGCTGAATCAGCGAGGTTAATTCCATCAAAGAGTGCACCTGCCGATTCAGTTGCGGCTGCCGGTAGCCCGTAGGCTCCATCGACGTGTAACCACACCCCATGGAGTTTGCATACGTCTGAAATGGCCCTGATTGGGTCTACTGCACCGGTCAACGTCGTTCCTGCGGTTGCCACTACAGCTACGGGCACAAAACCGTTGGCAATGTCCGCTTGAATCTGGGATTCAAGGGCTCGAACGTCCATCCGTCGGTTTTCATCGATCGGGATGGCCCTCACTGCATTGGAGCCCAACCCCAAGAGTTCAGCTGAACGATCGATGCTGGAATGCGCTTCGACACTTATATAGAGCGTCCCTCTGCCATCTGATCCTGTTTGTCGCGTGCCGGGGAGCGCTTGTTCGCGAGCCACGGCAAGGGCTGTCAGATTGGACAACATGCCGCCGCTCGTAATGACTCCGTGCGCTGCACCGAATCCCACAAATTCGGAAACCCACTGGATTGTCTGCTGCTCCACCATCGTCGCAGTAGCCGCAACAGATGCCATGTTGACATCATGGGACGCAGACAACGCCTCTGCCAACACTCCAACTTCGAGTCCTGACGACCCGACATAACCGAAGAAGCGGGGGCGGCTCTGCGCCAGGCTTTCGTCAAGGAAGGCCTCCGCCTCCCGCAATGCTGCAATGGCTCCAATGCCACCACTAGGTACAACCTGCGAAAGAAGCGCCAGTGACTTCGCGCTTGTCGGTGGTTGCCCAGGTCGCGCTGAATCGAAACCCTCCCATGCATCCCGCAAAATGTCGAATGCGGTTTCTAGGGCCGTGATCCGATCTTGGCCAAGTGATAGAGATGACGGCTTCATCGTGCATCCTCAGGGAACATAACTTTTCCTGGATTAAGAATATTTCCAGGGTCAAAAGCGTGCTTAACAGAACGCATCAATTCAATCCTTTCGCTGCCAACTTGGCTTTGTAGAGACTCACGCTTGCCAAGACCAATCCCGTGCTCTCCCGAGCATGTGCCGCCCAGCTCGATGACGCGAGCAGTCAACTTGGTTGTCGCGGCCTTTGCGGCGGCGAGGGCGTCGTCGTCTTGTGGGTCAAACTGCAACAATGCATGGAAATTTCCGTCGGCAACATGTCCCAAAATCGACCACGTAAACGGTTGGTCATCGAACACTTCCTGGGCGTACTCCACCGCTCTGGGTAGCTTGGACAATGGAACGGCCGAGTCGGTTGTAATCACAGCAGCGCCAACTTTCGACGCAATGACTGCTGGGTAGGCGCTATACCGAGATTTCCACAGCTGAAGACGCTCGCTTTCATCTGAGGTCCATGTCAGGTCCGACGCACCAAAACTCCTGAGAATTTCGCCGACTTCACCTGCAAGAAGATCAATACTGCTCGCCGATCCGTGGAGCTCCAAAAAGAGCGTGGGCGCCTCCGTCAATGACGTGCCCTGATACGCATTCACAGCTTTCACGCTGTACGAATCCATGAATTCACATCGAGCGACCGGCAATCCGCGCCTTACCAATTCTGTTGCTGCCGCAACCCCATCAGACAATCGTTCAAATGTGCCTGATGCGCCTGACATGGCTTTGGGAATCCCGAAAACCCGCAGTGTCAACTCAGTGATTACTCCGAGTGTCCCCTCGGACCCAACGAGCAACCGGGTGAGGTCGTAACCTGCAGAGTCTTTTCTCGCCTTCGTTCCAGTTCTCACAAGTGTGCCATCAGCGAGGATGACCTCCAGTGCCATCACGTTTTCGCGCATGGACCCGTAGCGGACAGTTAAGGTGCCAGAAGCACCTGTTGACGCCATTCCACCGAGTGTTGCATTTGACCCTGGATCAACCGAGAAAAACAGACCCTGCTCAGCAAGGGTTTCGTTGAGCGCAACTCTTCGCAACCCTGGCTGAACTACCACCGTCAAATCATCAGGGGAAATTTCGAGGATCCTGTCCATCTCCGACAAGTCCAAACTTATGCCGCCTTCGACAGGGGTTACGTGGCCTTCGAGCGACGTTCCAACTCCGAACGGCACTACTGGCACGTTTGCCTGGGAGCATAAGCGCATAACAGTTTGCACATCCCGCGTTGAGCGAGCCATCACAACTGCTGCTGGTGGAACATACACACTATGTCCTTCACCGCCAGCATGGCGCGAAATTTCGCTTTCTTCCTGGGTTACCTGGCCAGGCAGACAGGCCATCAATTCCTCAATTAACCCCTGAGTTTCACCTCTAGGCATGTACTTCTCCTCTTACTGGCTTACCCGGCAAAACACCGTCAATAAGCACTCCATCTCTGATGACAAAAACACCATTAACCAGGACATGATTAATCCCGCTAGAAATCTGGATTGGATCTGAATACGTGGCATGGTCAGAAATGTGATCCGGATCAAAAATGACAAGGTCAGCATCGGCATCGACTTGCACTCGACCCTTGCTTCTCATGTGTGGAGAAACATGTCCAAGAATCTCAGCGGGAACTAGGGTGCACCTGCGAACAGCCTCTGCTAAATCAAGAATTCCAAGCTCCCTGACGTACCAGCGGAAGATTCGACTGAATGTTCCTGAAGTCCGAGGATGTGTTGTCGTTCCGCTCGGCAAGTCCTGCAATCCGGTGGAAGGCTCGGACCCAGCAGGGAGCACTAACGGCATGGCATCAGAGGCGACGGCCGTGTTATCAAAAAGCAAAGCGCGGGTCAGGAATCCAAGGTCGACGGAATCTGATTCTTTGAGGAAATCAACGATGACCATGGCTGCGGGATCTGTCTCACGCAACTCAAGAAGTCGGCTATTGGTTTGTGGGCGCTCCCCGGTTGCAAGGAGGAAAATATCATGAGGTTTAAGACCGGCTTGTGCCAGTGCATCTGGGTGTAAAAAGCCAGCCCCGAGAAAAGTTGCTCCCGCGCCGTAAGGATATGCTTCCGTGGTTACAGGCAATCCCTGTGCGAGTGCGTTACTGAGAAGTGAATGTACAGCGTCAATGCTTCTCAAAGAAGTGCTGTTGACATGGCACAGATGCATATGAGCCCCGGTTGTCAACGCGGCAGAAACCACTTCCTGTGCCCCAAATAAACCGCCATCTGGCCGATCAAACTCCCGAACATGGGTAAATGTCGCAGTTCCGGTGTCCGCCGCGAGCTGGGCAATCTCAAGATACTCCTCCCCGGGAGACTCTTGACAGTAGCCAAGCAGAATACCGATGCCCAGTGCTCCGTCATCTAATGCCTGGGAAAGCGCATCAGTCATGTGCCCTTGTTCATAACTGGTCAGCGCCCGATGCCACTCGGGAGAATCAATGTTTGCAGCGAATGACCCGAGGCCCTCTGACACATCTAAGCCACACGATTGCATGCGTGCCAAAGCCCACGATGTTGAATATCCAAAGTTATTTGGGCTTCCGGCTTCAGAAAGTTGACGGTAGGCGCGGCTAATATCTAGCTCTCCCGACTCGAGCTCAAGGGCGGTCGTGACCCCGTCACAGACTTGGAGCAAGCGAGACGGCAGATCATTACAGTGACTATGAAGGTCGATAAAGCCTGGGGCCACAACGAGACCACTTGCGTCGATTTCTAATTCCGCGACCAGAAGAGGATCCCCACCGGGAACGACCGCAGTTATCTTGCCGCGGTCAATGGCGACGTCGCACACTGCATCGAGGTGTGTTTCAGGGTCTATCGTCCGCGCTCCACGAAAGACAACACTATGGATGATCATTTGGGGCGAGCACTCTGCGCTTTTTGGTCATCTTCCAGCGAAGATAAATGGGGCTCCGTCATGCCTGTAAAAAGTGAAAAAAGCATAATCGAGTCAAGGCTCCCTCCACTTGCGCCAGCCCGGTTGACCAACTCTGGGTGGGTCCGAGTGCGCAAGTGCAAACCGACTGATGCGGCCTCAATCGCCCACACCATGTCCTCGATGGTAAAGCCTGGAATCACCCTGCGTTTTGAGTATGCCAATAAGTCATTAAGAATCGAACCTAGAACCCGAACATACTCGATGTTGCTTTTTTCTTCGGCGAGGCGAATTCGATGGGGAGACACAAACGCCGTCAGGCCGATGGCAAGGGTGAGTTCGTGCCAATTACCATCTACGGCTTCTGAAGCAAAAATCTCTTTAACGGCTTCCTGCCAAGTCAGATTCTGGCGGAAAACTAATTCGATGTTGGATCGAAACTCCACCTCCCATGGAGTGGACACTTTGCTCATGATTCGATTCAACAACGCATCTTGAAAGCTCACTTGGCTATCCCAGATCTGATAGGCCGCACCTGTTGTCATAGGAAGCTGGTCTTCGGCGAGGTTAGAGTTAATACTATTGAGAACATCCGTGATTCGCACAGATGCGAGAACGTTAAGACCTTCGGAGTTATTGGCGATCATGGAAATGAGAAGTACTTCGGCCTCATCAAGAATGAGCTTCTCGGTCTCATCTTTTGGTCGCCGACGATGCTTGGGCCCCTGGTCCTTCAGGTCGGATGCTGATTGCTTCACGTTTTTTGATTGGTTGCTGGCTTCGGCAATAGACATCAGATTGTTCTCCTCCCCGGTACCCATCCCGGCCCTGGAACGCTTGCCAAAAGCAGTTTTGTGTACTCATGCTGTGGATGATCCATCACAGCCTCAGTTTTCCCGCTCTCAACAACCTGGCCGCCCTTCATGACAATCACGTCATCGGCAAAGTAACGCACCACTGCCAAGTCATGGCTAACCAGGAGATACGCAATTCCCGTTTGCTCACGAATGTCCGTCAGCAAATTCAATACTTGTGCCTGGATTGATACGTCTAAAGCAGCTACCGATTCATCAAGTATCAATCCCTGTGGCTGAGCTGCGAGTGCACGCGCAATGGCAGCGCGTTGCCTTTGGCCGCCTGAAAGTTGAGCGGGGCGAGCGTCATGGACCCGGCTAGGTAATCCGACAAGATCAGCCAACTCAACAGCAAGCTTTTCAAGCTGATCGCTGGGCTTACCAGAGACGAATAGTGCCTCTCGAAGTGCGGACTTAATCGATTGGCGAGGATCCAGCGAGGAGTAAGGGTCTTGGAAAACAATTTGCAGGTACTTTGCCCGTTCTCGTCTGGCTCGGGAGGTCTTCGATGGGGTGGACCAATCCTTTCCATCGATTTCAATTTTTCCTGACGTCGCACGTTCTAAACCAACGAGGATCTTTGCCACCGTGGTCTTTCCTGAACCAGACTCCCCCACAATTGCCAGGCTTCCACCCTGAGGAACGTCAAAACTGACATCGTCGACAGCGAGCAGATCACCATACTGTTTTCGAAGACTTGAGACTCTAATCAGTGGAAATGTCATTGCCCTTCCCACCTGATTTCATCCGCGCGGTGGCATGCCACTTCACTTGTCCCAACCTTTCTGAGCTGTGGCACATCCGATCGGCATGCGTCTTGCGCAAATGTGCAACGGTTTGCAAAGGAGCACCCCCGCGTCCACTCGAGTCCGGAGGCTGGCTGGCCGGGAATTGCGACTAGTCGCTGTTCGTGCCCCTCTGCTTGCGGTCGTGCGTTGAGTAGCGCGCGCGTATAGGGATGACGAGACTGCTCATGCAAACTGCTCGCCGGGAGCGACTCCACAATTCGTCCGGCGTACATGACGAGAATCCTGTCACAAACTGCCGCAGCTAACTCAAGATCATGGGTGACAAAAATCATCGCCATCCCTCGAGTGACACGCAAAGCATCGATTAGAGCCATCACTGACGATTGTGTGGTCACATCCAGCGCGGTCGTGGGCTCATCGGCCAACAACACATCCGGTTGATAGAGAAGGTTTGAGGCAATCATGACGCGCTGAAGCATTCCCCCAGAGAGCTCTGACGGAAACGCACGAAGTTGCTTCTCGGGATCATTGATTCCCACTTCGGTGAGGACTTCGATAGCGCGCGATCGCGCCTCAGCACGAGACCAGCCCAAATTAGTGACAACATTCTCCACAAGGTAGTCGCCAATTTTTCGCACCGGGTTAATCGCAGCTCGAGGATCTTGAAAAATCATGGCAATTTGTGAAGATCGATACTCGAGTAGTCGACCATTAGTCATCTTGGTGATGTCATCACCGACAAACTCAATATGCCCTCCCATAACTGACCCTGCCGGAGTGAGCCCGGCGATTGCTCGGAGCGTTAAGCTCTTTCCCGAACCCGACTCGCCCACAATTCCAATCGCCTCGCCCGATTCGATCTCAAATGAGACGTCATGAATTACACGAGAGTGTCCGTCAGCTACCGACACGTCAATCGACAGCGAATCAACCTTAATGAGGCTCATTCGACTCCCCACACTCTCGCTAAGCGTTCTCCAATGATTGCAAATGAGACCGCCGTGAGCACTAGACACGAACCCGCTGCTATCGTTTGCATCGGATACCCCTGGAGTAATCCTGATGCCCCAGCCGCCACCATTGTCCCCCAGTCAGATGTTGGAGCCTGAACACCCAGACCTAAGAAGGAAAGTGCGCCAATATC
>JBIISS010000171.1:0-3353 GCA_044340895.1 Microbacteriaceae bacterium | reverse complement strand
GAGTACTCGTTGACGACGGCAGCATCCGGGCCGACGAGACCGATAAAGACCATGCCAACCGGTTTTCCCTCTTGAATGTCGGGACCCGCCACACCCGTTGTCGAAACGCCGATGTCGGCGCCAAACATCTCGCGCACCCGATCAGCCATGGCGGCGGCCGTTTCGGCCGAGACGGCGCCGGAGTTGTCGAGAACTGCGAGAGGCACACCGAGAACGTCGTGCTTGGCATCCGTCGAATACGCGGTTACTCCGCCACGAACCACGTGAGACGCGCCGGGCACCTCGGTGAGTGCCGCACACAGAAGGCCTCCCGTGAGCGACTCGGCGACAGCAACGGTGAGCCCGGTGTGGGCGAAAAGTTCGACGACCTCGGCCGCGTCAGCCACGGACTTTGGTTTTCGGTGACGCGGCACGCTTCGCTCGCGCAGCCGAGACAACATAGTCGAGGCCCGACGCCAGGGTCGCGACCGTTGCGATTGTCATGAGTACGAGGTTGAGCGTGTTGTACCAGTCGCCGACGAGCGGGGTCAGTGGGAGCAACGCACTCGAGATGGCGAGGAACTGAAACACAGTCTTGACCTTGCCCGCCCATGACGCCGCCACGACGACGTTGACGTTGAGTTCGAACATTCGCCACACCGTGATGCCCACTTCGCGAACCAGAATGATCGCAGTGACCCACCACGGCAGTTCGCCGAGTATGGATAGCGCGATGAGCGCGCCACCGGTGAGCACTTTGTCGGCGATGGGATCCATGAGCTTGCCGAAGTCGCTGACCGCATTGAACCGGCGCGCAATCCAGCCGTCGATGCCGTCGGTCGCCATGCCCACAATGAACAGGCCGGCTCCCCACCAGCGCAACGACGACTCGGTGTCAGAGCCGGCGGTGAGAAGCAAGGTGATGAAAACCGGTGCGAACAGCATGCGCACGATCGTGATCGCGTTGGGAACGTGTTTCATTCGCCGCGACCCGTCAGCGACCATCCGTCTTCATCGGACTCACCCTCGACCTCGGGTAAGCCAGCGCCGAGAACGCCGTCAGCATGAGTCGCGGCAGCAGATGCCGGTGCGGCTGCGCCCGGTGCATCTAGCCCGCGCAGCTGCGCAATGATGCCGGCAATCTGGTCTGGTGTGACGAGGACCTCGCGCGCCTTCGAACCCTCAGACGGGCCCACGATCGCGCGCTGTTCCATGAGGTCCATCAGGCGACCGGCCTTAGCAAAGCCAACGCGCAGCTTGCGCTGCAGCATCGACGTGGACCCAATCTGCGTCGACACGACAAGTTCGACGGCCTGGCACAGCAACTCCAGGTCGTCTCCGATGTCGGGGTCGATGTCCCGTCTCTCGACGGCCGCGGCCACGTCTTGGCGATACTCCGGCTGAGCCTGCTTGGTGACATGCGAGACGACCTTATGAATTTCGTCTTCACCAACCCACGCTCCCTGCACGCGAATGGGCTTGTTCGCTCCCATGGGCAAGAAGAGTGCGTCACCCTGACCGATGAGCTTGTCGGCACCGGGCTGGTCGAGAATGACGCGCGAGTCGGTGACGCTCGCGACCGCGAAGGCGAGACGGCTGGGCACGTTGGCCTTGATGAGGCCCGTCACGACATCGACACTCGGTCGCTGAGTAGCCAGCACCAAGTGGATGCCCGACGCGCGAGCCAACTGAGTGATTCGTACCACCGAGTCTTCGACATCCCGTGGCGCAACCATCATGAGGTCGGCAAGCTCGTCGACCACGACGAGCAGATACGGGTACGGGCGCAGAACGCGCTCGCTGCCCGGCGGAAGTTTGATGGCGTTCTTCACGACGGCTTCGTTGAAGTCGTCAATGTGACGAAACCCGAAACTCGCCAGGTCGTCGTAGCGCATGTCCATTTCTTTGACGACCCACTGCAGCGCTTCGGCCGCTTTCTTGGGGCTCGTGATGATGGGCGTGATGAGGTGAGGAACGCCCGCGTACGGCGCGAGTTCGACGCGCTTGGGGTCGATGAGAACGAGGCGCACTTCTTGCGGAGTCGCCCGCATCAGCACGCTCGTGATCATCGAGTTGATGAAGCTCGACTTACCCGACCCCGTCGAACCGGCGACAAGAAGGTGAGGCATCTTTGCGAGGTTGGCAACAACGTAACCGCCCTCAACGTCTTTACCCATGCCGATGGTCATCGGGTGCATGCTCTTCGTCGACGCGGGACTACGCAGTACGTCGCCGAGCGTGACGATCTCGCGGTCGGTGTTCGGAATCTCGACACCGATGGCGCTCTTGCCCGGAATGGGCGACAGGATGCGCACTTCGTTGGAGGCAACGGCGTACGAGAGGTTCTTCGACAGGGCCGTCACGCGCTCGACCTTGACGCCGGGGCCGAGTTCAATCTCGTACCGCGTCACGGTCGGGCCGCGGTTGAATCCCGTGACTTTGGCGTTCACGTCGAATTGGTCGAGCACCTTCGTGATGGCGCGCACAACGTCGTCATTGGCCTCGGAACGAGCTTTGTGCGGCGGGCCGGCCGCAAGCACGTTCGGAGCAGGTAAGCGGTATGGCGCGCGCGGGCCATCCGGCTTGGCAACCGGTGTCGGGTCTTGATCGCCCGACGTGGTGAACGCCGGAATCTCGATGGGCACCGTTGCGTTCGATGAATTGTTCGCACCAGCCGTGCCCACAAGCTCGGTGTCGTTCAACTGGGCCATGAGCGCGGTCGCGCTGAATTCATCGGATGCGCTGGAGCCGTCGACCGGCGTGAGGTCGACGACGGCGTCGGCCGGGTCAATGACAACCGGCGAGTCGTACGCTTCTTTTTCGCGACGCGATGAATTGCGACGCCACCACGGCACGTTGTCGCTCTCGTAGGGTTCGAGATCGTTGATGACCAGCCCGGTCTCCTGCTTCGGGGTCTCGCGCTCCTCGCGTTCGTGCTCGCCAAACAAGTACACGTAGAGTTCACGGAATCGCGAACCGATTCGGTTGGGCGGTGTCTTCGTGATGATGAGAATCGACATCAGCAACACGACCGAGGTCACGACGACGGAACCGGTCGGGGTGATGAGCGTCGACAGCGGCCCCGCGACAACCCATCCGACAAGGCCACCGGCGGCGGCGAGTGCGGGCATGCCGAGTGATGGTGCGGGCATGCCGCCAAAAATGTGTGCGAGACCGGATGCGCCCGCGACCAGCAGCGCCAAACCGATGCCAATGCGGCTGTTGTCACTCACCGAGCGCGGGTGCAAGAACAGCCAGATTGCAAGCAACAGCAGAACGACGGGCAGGCCGTAGGCGATGACACCAAACAAGCCAGCGACAGTCCAGTCGCGAATCAGTTGCGCGATTTCGTTACCAGGCAGGAACCACTGAAC
>JBIISS010000170.1:0-3363 GCA_044340895.1 Microbacteriaceae bacterium | reverse complement strand
AGTTTGGTAACAGCCATGATGTAAAAGTCCTTTGTGTTGTGCCGGCACCAAAACCAATGGTCTTCATGGTGCTACCTCACGCGAGGTTCGATGAACTCCGTCACGCGTGAGTCGCTCGGCGGTGAATGTATTTGTGAGAGCGATGAGGTTCTAACAACAACACATTCGACAACACATCGAGTTCGCGTCGCGCGTCTCCATCGCGACAAATCCCGTCACCTCAATGGCGGACTCGGGGCGAACACGGTTAGTCATGTGAAAAAGGATAGTCCAGGAATCGCGTTGCTCACAACGCAACGTCGCACTCTCATCGCGCGCACCACACACCCCTGCGCGTAGCCTTGGGTCATGACCTCGGTCGCCCCCACCCACGTCGAACTCATGCAGCGGTGCATCGAGGATGCGCGCCTGACCGCCGCGACCGGCGACGTGCCCGTTGCCGCACTCGTCATTGACAAGAACGGCGAGGTCATTGGTCACGCCCGTAACGAGCGTGAGGCCACGGGTGACCCTACGGCCCACGCCGAGGTCTTGGCGATTCGTCGCGCGGCAGATCATCGCGGCGCATGGCGCCTCGAGGAGTGCACGCTGGTCATCACACTCGAGCCGTGTGTGATGTGTGCCGGGGCGATTCTCAGCAGCCGCATCCCGACTGTTGTTTTCGGAGCATGGGACGAAAAAGCGGGTGCAGCCGGGTCGCTTTTTGATCTTCTGCGTGATCGCAGACTGAACCACCGCGTGGAGGTCATCGGCGGGGTCGAAGAGGCCGCCTGCGCATCGTTGCTCAGAGAGTTCTTCGACGAACGCCCGGGCCGCAATTAGTCGCGGCCGCGTACCACAATCGTTTCTGTGCTCGGCGCATTCTTGCCCGACACCCGAACGACGTCAGGCTCGATATAGATAACCCGAGCAACCGGAACGGCAGTTCGAATTCTCTGTTCAATTGCGTCGATTTCACTCGCCACGTCGCTCAGCTTTGACGCAGCTATGAAGCCCACTTTCGCCGCGACGAGAAGCTCTTCTGGGCCGACGAAGAGGGTTTTCATGTGAATGAGCCCGGTGACCTTCGGGGATGCTTCAATCGCGCGAGAAATGGCCTTGACGTCGTCTGGTCGAGCACCTTCACCTAGGAGCAGCGATTTGGTCTCGATTCCCAGCACTATGGCAACCACCACGAGAAGCGCACCAATGCACAGTGTTCCGATCGCATCGAAAATCGCATTGCCGGTGATGGCCGTGAGCCCGATACCGACGAAAGCGAAGGCCAGCCCGAGAAGCGCGGCCAAATCTTCGAGAAGCACGACGGGCAACTCGGGGGCCTTGGCATGACGAATGAACTGAATCCACGAGGCAGACCCGCGCAACGGATTGGACTCCCTGACGGCGGTGCGCAGGCTGAGCGACTCGAGAACTATGGCGATAGCCAAAACAAGAAGCGGCAGCCACCACATTTCGAGTTCGTGAGGATGCTGCAGTTTGTTGATGCCCTCATAGATCGAAAAGACGCCACCGATGGTGAAAAGGATGATGGACACGATGAACGCGTAGAAGTAACGCTCCCGCCCGTAGCCGAAGGGGTGTGCAGGTGTCGCCTCTCGCCGCGCGCGCTTACCGCCCAGAAGCAGGAGCAGCTGATTTCCCGAATCCGCGAGAGAGTGCACTCCTTCGGCGAGCATCGATACCGCGCCGGAGAAACCCCACGCGATGAATTTTGTTGTGGCGATACCGAGATTTGCTAGCAGTGCGGCAATGATTGCTCGTCTGCCCCCGTGAGTACTCATTCATCGATTCTAGAATGGGTGACATGACCCCCACTCAAGTGCACCTGCCGGCGATTGCAATCGTGGGGGCGGGATCTATGGGTCGAGCGATTCTGTCAGGCCTGCTCGCGCCTCACGTCACGGTGGCCGGTGGCATTCGAGTGACGAACCGAGACATGGCCAACGCGGCGAGTCTTGCCCACGAGCCACGGGTGGTCGCGACGGCGACCGGGGCCAACCCCCATGCGAATCGAGAGGCAGTGGTCGGCGCATCCATTGTCATTATTGGCGTGAAGCCCGCGATGGTCGCCGACGTGCTCGACGAGATTGCTGATTCTCTCGAGCCAAACGCCATTATCGTGAGCGTGGCCGCCGGCGTCACAACGCAGACGATGGAAGCGCATTTGCCTAGCGGACAAGCGGTGGTGCGAACAATGCCAAATACTCCCGCGACCGTCGGTCGTGCAGTAACCGGAATCGCGGGCGGAACTCGGGTGCAACCGGGCGACCTCGACCTCGCCGTGAAACTCTTTGAGACCGTCGGCGATGTCTTGGTCATCGAGGAGGAAGAAATCAATGCACTCGGTTCGATATCAGGTTCGGGGCCTGCCTACCTGTTCTTCATTATTGAGGCCTTCACGGCGGTCGCCGTTGAGAAGGGATTCACGCGGGAACAGGCTGACCGCATGGTTCGCGGAACGTTCCGTGGTGCGCTCGACCTTCTCGATGCATCTGGTGAGTCGCCCGCTGAGTTGCGTCGCCGCGTCACGAGCCCAGGCGGTTCGACCGAGCGCGCCATCGCCGTTTTTGAGGAGGCGGACCTGAAGAAGATCTTCGCGGACGCAACAGACGCCGCCGTCGCTCGTCAACACGAGATGGGCACAGCGTAAGACCGGGGCTCCTGGACCTTTGCCTATCCCAGATTTCGACGTAACTGAGCCCGACGTTCCTTAGCTCTTGAGCTTCGCAAAAGCGTCAACATCTTCGGGGCGACCAGCCACGATGATTTGGTCTGATTCGTGAATGGCTGTGTCGGCTGTCGCATAGGTGAAGTCGGCGCCCTCTGATTTCACACCCACGACTGTGATGCGATAGTCCCGACGAGTGCCTGCCTCAGCCAGAGTCTTGCCGATGAGCACCCCTGGCGCGAACATGCGGGCCATGACAAAAGTCGGCTCGACCTCGGTGTAGTCGAGGAGTTGATCTGACAGCAGGTGAGCGACGCGCTCGCCGGCTTCTTGCTCAGGTTGAATGACGTGCGATGCTCCGATTTTCATCAGGATCATGCCGTGTGACTTGCTGATGGCTTTTGCCCAGATATTTGGCACGCCCAGTTCCACGAGATTCGCCGTAATCAGAACGCTCGCTTCAACCGAAGACCCGACGGCAACGACAGCTGTGCCAAAGGCCTCGGCGCCAATTTGACGAAGTGCGTCAATGTTCGTGACGTCGGCAGCGACAGCGTGGGTCACAATCGTCGAAAACCGTTGGACTCGATCGAGCCCCGAATCGATCGCGAGCACTTCGCGGTCGGTTCGCGCAAGCTCGGTCGCAATAGCTCCCCCGAATCGACCTAAGCCGATGACGAGCACAGCGTCGTCGT
>JBIISS010000169.1:0-3376 GCA_044340895.1 Microbacteriaceae bacterium | reverse complement strand
AGGCAAGTTCGACGATTGACCACCGGGTGTTCGTCGTGGACCACAAAGACAAGCCCGATGTGATTCGTCAGCTCTGTGAGCGAAACGGAAAGACCTTGGTCTTCACGCGAACGCGCGCGTTCGCGGAGATGCTCGCAGATCAACTCGATGATGCGGGTATTCCTGCGACGAGTCTGCACGGTGACCTCAACCAGAACCGTCGCACACGAAATCTGCAGATGCTCACGAGTGGTCGAGTGGACGTACTCGTCGCGACTGACGTGGCTGCTCGCGGAATTCACGTCGACGACGTCGACCTCGTGATTCAGGCGGATGCTCCCGACGAGTACAAGACGTACCTTCATCGTTCGGGCCGCACCGGTCGCGCCGGTCGCATGGGAACAGTGGTCACAATCGTGCCGAAGACCCGTCAGCGACGCATGTCGGAGTTGCTTGACCGCGCCGACATCGAGGCGGAGCTTGTGTTTGTTCGCCCCGGCGATGATGTCATCGCCGAGGTTGCCGACGCAAACGTCAACGCAAACTAGTTCGACGCTGCTGGTTCTCGCCGTTAGGCGAGGGCCAGCATCGCGGCGGCGACGATGGCGAGCACGAGGCCGACCGCTTGAATGGGTGCAACTCGTTCCTTGAGAATGATGGCGGCCAGGATGACCGTGCCGGCGGGGTACATCGCCGTGAGCACCGACATCACACTCAGGTCACCGATCTGGATTCCGAGAAGAAGCAGAGCGTTGCCTGTGCCGTCGACGAACCCGCACAGAATGGCGAGTTTGAGACCGGCGCGCCAGCCAGCGGCGTTTCCGCCCGCGTGCGTCGCGGTAGCAGACACTCCGGCGCGTCGTCGACGAGCAGCACCCATCAACGCGAGCACGGCAATTGCTCCACCCATGATTGTTGCGCTCGCGATTCGATTTGAAATCAGTGGAGTGAGGCCCGCATCCGGGGGCGCCTGATCGATGAAAATCATGAACGCGCCAATCAAGATTCCCGCACCGACGGCCAATGACAGTCCCTTGATGGACGGGCGCACGGCGTTCTTCTCCGGAATGAACCCGACAAGCACAATGGCAACGAGCCCGAGGCCGAGTCCGGCGAACCCAATCAGACCGAGTTCCTCGCCCCCGAGAATGGCCCACAACACGGGAAAGATTGCCGACACAAACGCGCCGAGAGGAGACAGGATACTCATCGGTCCGATAGCGAGACTCGCGTACAGAAGCATGATCGCGCTCGAGCCGACGACGCCAGCCAGGGCTCCCCAGAACCAAGCTTGTGGCGAGTGGATGCTGGGGATGATGAATGAGCCGACGACAGCAACGACGAGCCCGACGAGCGCGGCGATGAAGGTCACTTTCAACGCGCTCATTCGCTTGGATGCAAGACCACCAATGAAGTCAGAGGCCCCGAAGACAAGGGCACCGACGAATCCGAGGATGGCTGCGAGCATCTTCCTAGCCTAGAGACATTCAGGCTGTGTTCTTAGACTGGGGGAATGGGCATCACTGAAGTTCACGAAACCGAATCACTCGACCTCGATCCGAATCCTCGCAACGTAGATGTCGCGGAATTGGGCGACTATCTTTTGGGCCGGTGGGCAGACATTCGAAAGGCTGCCCGCGAGTTCATTCGCGACCCCGAAATGCAGGGGCAGACAGGTCTGACGGTCGCAGAACACCGCGCCCGCGTTTTTGCACAGCTTCAGCGTTTGGCTGACCGAGGTGTGGTCCACCGTGCTTTTCCGGTTGACGTCGGTGGTTTCGAAGACCACGGCGGACACCTGGCTGCTTTCGAAGAACTCGTTGCCGCCGATCCATCGATGCAAATCAAGGCGGGTGTTCAGTGGGGGCTCTTCGCCTCAGCGATTCAACACCTCGGTTCCAAAGAGCACCAAGCCCGCTGGCTTCCAGATGCGCTGAGTCTGCGCCTCCCGGGCATCTACGCCATGACCGAAACGGGACACGGGTCAGACGTCGCGAATATCGCGACGACAGCAACGTTTGACGACGAGACAGAGGAGTGGGTCATCCACACGCCATTTCGTGGCGCATGGAAGGACTACCTCGGCAACGCCGCACTGCACGGCAAGGCGGCGGTTGTCTTCGCTCAACTCATTACGAAGAACGTCAACCACGGCGTTCACGCTTTCTTCGTTCCGATTCGTGATGACAATGGTGACTTCTACACGGGCATCGGCGGAAACGATGATGGCGTCAAGGGTGGCCTCAACGGAATCGACAACGGTCGCCTTCATTTCGATCACGTTCGCGTGCCTCGCACGAATCTCCTGAACCGATACGGCGACGTCGCACCGGACGGAACGTACACCTCACCAATTGCCAGCCCGGGGCGACGCTTCTTCACCATGCTCGGCACATTGGTTCAAGGCCGTGTTTCGCTTGACGGTGCGAGCGTGAATGCCATGAAGATTGCGCTTCAGATTGCTGTCACGTACGGAAATCAGCGCCGCCAGTTTGATGCCCCACACGGCGGTGAGCAGGTATTGCTTGATTATCAACGCCACCAGCGCCGTTTGATTCCGCGCATCGCCAGCACCTATGCCGCATCGTTTGCGCACGGGGAGTTGTTGGAAAAGTTTGATGCCGTTTTTGGCGGAAGCCACGACACGGACGATCACCGCCAAGATCTCGAGACGCTTGCGGCTGCGCTCAAGCCACTCTCGACGTGGCAAGCGCTCGACACCATCCAGGAGTGTCGTGAAGCGTGTGGCGGGCAGGGATTCCTCGCCGAGAACCGGCTCGTGGGTCTTCGTGCGGACCTCGACATTTATGCGACCTTCGAGGGAGACAACAACGTTCTTCTGCAACTTGTCGCAAAACGACTGCTCACTGACTTTGGGGTGAAACTCAGCAAAGCCGATCGATCCACGCTCGTGAAGTTTGTCGTGGGCAAGGCGGCTGACCGCACACTCTCTAGCTCGGGATTGCGCCGGTTGTCGCAAGACATTCACGACTTGGGGTCAACGGCGCGCGCCGTGGGCCAGCTGCGTGACGAGGACACACAGCGCGATTTGCTCACCGACCGAGTGGAGTCCATGATTTCGGACCTCGCGGAAGAGCTTCGTAACGCGAAGAAGTCGGGCACACTCGTCGAGACGACGGCTGCGCGCCAAAGCGCCATCATCGATGCGGCGATTGCGCACGCGGAGCTCCTTCAGTGGGAGGCATTCACGGATGCGCTCCCCGGCATCCACGATGACGATACGCGCGAGGTGCTCGCGTGGGTACGCAACCTCTTCGGCCTTGGGCTGGTTGAAAAGCACATGGCGTGGTACCTACTCAACGGACGCCTTTCCGCAGCTCGCGGCCACGCCGTCACCGCCTACGTAGACAGGCTGATTGCCCTACTTCGCCCGCAC
>JBIISS010000168.1:0-3384 GCA_044340895.1 Microbacteriaceae bacterium | reverse complement strand
GAGTCGCTGTTCTGCGTGACCAACGGCTTCGGCCTCGACCAACGCCGAGGAGCGCCTGTCGGCTCCCTCGATGATCCCACCATCGGCACCTTCACCTATTCGGTTGCCGTCACCGCGACCGATGGTGCCTACCTCGCCGAGATTGACGCGGGCACGGCGCCAAACGGTCTCTTTGCTCAGTTCCGTGACGGAAGCGGTGCCTGGAGCGAGACTTTCTCGTCCGCCACGTTCGGTGGCGCTCTGAACGTGTTCGTTCGCTACTGTCTTGAATCTGCACCCGATACCTGTAGCCCGGGAACCACGCTCGTGACCCCGAGCACCCCCGATCGCACGTGGCAGGTGCGCGTCACCGGTTGGGCGCTGCAAAATGCGTGCGTGTTTGACGAGGCACTTCTCGTCAACGTGACGGGCGAGGGCATCGGGGCGGTTGATGCTCCGTACTGGCAGCTCTCGACGGACATCCCGCCGATTTGGTTCGATGCCAGCGACAACGTTTATGACGCGGTGTGGGATGCCCCGCTGTCGGCGTGGGTGATTCCGAGTGGCTCGCCCGACCCGGTGCAGATGTACGCCACCATCGACTTTGCAAATACCCCACAAATTTCTGGACTGGACCCGTTCGATGTTGGGCCCATTCCCCTGACCTGCACCCCCGGCTAAGCCCGCCGATAAGCCCGCCGGCTAAACCCGGTCGCACACAGACCCCCATAAAGGAGAAAAAGAATGGCACTCACCCAGAAACAGACGCAGTGGTTCGCGCAGACGTTCGACGCGCTCGTCACCAACGTCGAAGCGGCGATTCTCGGCAAGCGTCGAGTGATCGAGTTCGCGTTCACCGCGATGGTGAGCGAGGGGCACCTGCTGCTCGAGGATTTCCCCGGCACGGGCAAGACGGCCCTCGCGCGCGCAATGTCGGCGACGTTGAAGGGGTCGAGTTCGCGCATCCAGTTCACCCCTGACCTACTGCCCGGTGACGTCACGGGCATCACGGTGTACGACCAGAAGAAGGGCGCCTTCGAGTTTCACCCGGGCCCGATTTTTGCCAACGTCGTGCTGGCCGATGAGATCAACCGCGCCAGCCCGAAGACGCAATCGGCTCTGCTCGAAGCGATGGAGGAGCGCCAGGTCACCATCGACGGAACCACGCACTCGCTCGGACTGCCGTTTCTGGTGATTGCCACGCAGAACCCAATCGAGCATGCCGGCACGTATCGACTGCCCGAGGCGCAGCTCGACCGATTCATGATGAAGACGTCAATTGGCTACCCAGATCCTGCGGTGTCGATGAAGATTCTCGAGAACGCCAACGTCGCTGAGGCGAAGGTGCCAGCAATCATCACGCCGCAGGTGCTCATCGACATGGCCGAGCTGGTCGGTCAGGTGCACGTTGATTCGCTCGTGCTCGACTACATCGTGCGCATTGTCGAAGCCACACGTCACGCGCCGCAGGTGCGCATGGGTGTGAGTGTTCGTGGCGCTCGCGCTCTGACGAAGGCGAGCAAGACGTGGGCGTTGGCTCAGGGTCGCGATTTTGCGACTCCGGATGACGTCAAGGTGCTCGCCGAATCGGTGCTCGCCCACCGCATCGTGCTCGACCCCGAAGCCGAGTTCGACGGCGTCACGTCTCGTGCGGTCATCGCCCAGATTCTGCTCGACACCCTGCCCCCATCGCGCAACAGCTAGCAAACGCACTGGCCAACCCACCCAGCAACAACCGCCTATTCGAAAGCAGACATGCCCCGCTTCACGATTGCCCGCAAAGCCGATGCACTCGCGCAAACCGCGCGAGGTGGTTGGCGTGCGCTCGCGAGCAACGTGACCGCGGTTGGGTGGATGGCCATCGGGTTTGCGGTGATTGGTCTGCCACTCGGGCTGGCACTTCGCTGGGTCGAGGTGAGCGTGGCTGGGGGAGCGTCGGTCGTTCTGCTCGTGACCGCCCTGCCGTTCCTGCTCGGTTCCAACGCGTTTGCGGTCGAGTTCGCAGTGAGTGCCGACCGCGTTGTCGCCGGGGAGCCTGCCGAAGGGCGCATTCGCGTGACCAATTCGTCTCGCCGCCTGCAGCTGTCTGGCCGACTCGATGTGCCGGTGGGCACAACCATCACTCGTCTGCCCGTGCCGATGCTGCGTGGCGGCGCGCACGTCGAATCACCCCTGGAGATTCCGACATCGCGTCGCGGTGTGATCGACGTCGGCCCCGTTCGAAGCGTGCGCAGCGACCCACTCGGACTCATGGCGCGAGTGCGCGAGTGGCCGAACGTGCGACGCGTGTATGTGCATCCGCCCACTGTGACCGTGCCGAGCACGATGTCGGGATTCATACGCGATCTCGAAGGCAGCCCGACGCAGAATCTTGTAGATAGCGACATCTCGTTCCACGCGATTCGCGAGTATGTGCCGGGTGACGGCCAGCGGCACATCCACTGGAAGTCGACGGCCAAGACCGGCCGACTCATGGTTCGCCAGTTCGAAGAATCACGCCGGGCCCGCATGGCGGTCTTGCTTGGCACCAACCGGCTCGAATTTGCGACGCCGGATGAGTTCGAACTCGCCGTCAGCGTGGCCGGTTCCCTCGGCACTCGCGCGATTCGCGACGGGCGAGATGTGTCCGTGTTGGTCAGCGGGTCGTCGCGCGGAATTCGCAAACTCTCGTCGACGGCGGCCCGATTCTTGCTCGACGACCTGTGCACGGTCGACCTCGATGAGAGCGCCAGTGTGCTGCACGAACTCAGCACGCAGACTTCGCGCCAACTTCCCGACCTCTCGCTTGTGATCGCCGTGTGTGGCTCTGTTCTCGGGTTCAAGCAGGCCGCGCGCATGCGTTCGACCCTCCCGTCAGACATCGCAATGCTCCTCGTTGTTTGTGACGAATCGGCTGCGCCCGGCTTCAAAGAGATCAACGGGACACCTATCTTGACCGTCGCCGTGCTTGACGACCTGCGGGCCCTGTTGTCGAGGAGGGCCGAATGACGTTCCTGATCGGGCTTGCCCTGCTCATTGTTGATGCGGCGGTCGTCGCGTGGCCGCTCTTCGCGACCTGGCCGTTCCTGCTGGTTACAGTCGGTGCCGGTGTGCTCGCGTGGGCGGTGGCCACCATTTCACAGCGCCGCAGGTTTGCGTGGTACGTACGGGTGATTGTCGCTGTGCTCGCCGGGCTGTTGATTGGCGCACTTCTCACGCATGCCGACCGACTGACCAGCATCGGGGCGATTGCCGACGCCTACGCCGGAATGCTTCGCGGGCTCATCGCCGGGTGGAAGGAACTGCTGACGGTACCGTTGCCGGCGGGTTCGTACGTGGACGTTCTCGTGCCCTGGTTCATCGTCGTTTATGCCGGCGTTCTGTTGGCGCTGTCGCTGCGTCGAATCGCCTGGCTCTCTGCCGGTG
>JBIISS010000167.1:0-3428 GCA_044340895.1 Microbacteriaceae bacterium | reverse complement strand
TCCGACCGCGAGTCCGAGCATCACCGCGAGGGTTGGCGTTGTCGAGTTCATCTCAATGACCGATGAGAGCGCGAATGCTCCGAGAGCACTAATCGCAACACCCAAGAGCGCTGTGATGACGGGGAGCCCCGCAGCAATCAGGGTGCTCAGCATGATGAACAACACGACGGCGGCAATGACGAGTCCGACGATTTCTCCAGGCCCAACAATGCTGCCCAGCGACGTAGCGAGTTCCTTCGAGAATTCAACGTCAACATTCGGCAGATTCAGCCCCGACAGCGAGTCAATGACTGCTTGTTTCGTCTCGGGCGACACATCTGACAGAGGTGTCGTGAAGTACACGCCACCGAGCGCAGTTTGTGAATCGACCGAGACAGCGCGGTACTTGTCCGCTGCGGCAAGAAGTTCTTGACCCCAACCGACCTTCTCAATCTGTCCCGGAAGATCGGCCCGGGCCGTGTCGAGTTCACGCTGAGCATCGGCGAGCGCCTGCTTGTTGTCCGCGATTTCTTCGCTCCCCGCAACGCTCGCCCGCTGGGCGCTGGCGAGCGCTGCGGCCGATTCATCGAGCTGAGCGAGACCGGACGTCACTTGCTGCAACTGCGCCGTGAGCTGATCAATCTGAGATTGCGGTGCGCCCGCAGATGTCGCCTGAGCGATGGCCGACTGAAGTTGCGATTTGTTTGCTTCGAGGCTCGGTCGCGACTGCGCAACTTGAGAAAGTCCGGACGCAATCTCCGCCTGGCCGTTGAGCAATTGAGTCTCGGCCTCGGCAATCTTGACCCAGCCCGCATCAATCGCGGCCTGACCGTCAACGAGTTGCTGAGGCGCAGCGTCGATTTTTTTCTGCGCGTCCGCGAGTTCGGCGATTTTGTCATCTTTGGCTGACTGGGCAACGAAAGGGTTCAAGACTCCACTGACCTGCGTCAGTTCAGCCGTCTTTGACAAAGCGGCATCGATTGCCGCACGTTCCGATTCGGTAAAGGGCGTGCCGTCGGACTTGTGGAAGACAAACTGCGCGCTTCCGCGTGATGCATCGGGAAAAGATTCCTTGAGTTGATCGATAACACTCTGAGAAGGCGTTCCGTTAAGCGTCATCGATGACGACAGAGTGCCCCCGAGCCCGAAGGCGGCCGCGGCTGTCGCAACCAGTACGAGAGCCCACGCAACCACGACAAGCCAGGCGCGACGAGCAGAAAATTGACCGAGACGGTAAAGCAATGAGGCCATGAGGCATTCCTTTGACAGTGATTTGCCGGGAATTGCAACATCGGAATGGCCAGCAGGGGATAAACGACACTTGTAGGATAAAGGACAGGTGTTGGTTAGAACAATCTGGGCAGCGCCTTTAACACCTGTTTCACAGAAAGCGACTCCATGGATCCCCGCATCGCGCGAACCCAGCAAAGTCTGCAGGATGCCCTTCTTGAACTGTGCCGAACCGAAGGTTTCCCCACGCTGTCCGTCTCCATGATTGCCGACGCAGCTGGGGTGAATCGCAGCACGTTCTACCAGCACTACGCCGACAAAGAGACCCTGTTGGCGGATGCGTTAGACCGATTTGCCGAGCAAGCACAGTCGCAGCTTGAGGCCGACATCGAGTCAATGGGCGAATCCGATCCGCGCACCCTCATCAATCGGTACTTCACGCACGTTCAGGAGAACTCTTCCCTGTACCAGACGGTGCTGAGCTCGGCCGGGTCTCCCGTGATTGTGGCCAGGCTGTCAGACCGAATCATCCAACTAGCGACATATGGCCTGTCCCAACCGGGCGCCATCTCGGCTGGTTCCGTGCCTGTCAATGTTCGGGCTGCGAGCCTGGCCGGTTCATTCATCGGCATTCTGCGCGAATGGATCAACATGGAACCTCTGCCCCCGGCAGAAGACGCAACTGCGTGGGCGTGGGCCGCGATGAACGCTCCCGTTGGTTCAGTGGACTAGCCCGAACACCAACCTCCGAAGTTCGGTTTTCGAAAGCGGCGCCCCCGGCAGTGCAACCGCGCTCTAGAGGCCGAGCTCCTGGGCTTCCTCGAGTCGAACGTCTTGCTTCAGTGCGGCGGTTGTTCTCACGAAAAGAATCAGCCAGACGAAAACGAGTGCGATGGCCATGATTTCAAGGCCCGTCAGGTTGTAGTAGCCGAAGGGCTGGAAAAGCAAAACCGCCCACAGAGTCAACCCGGCGAAAACAAACGACGTGATTTGAAAGCCGCGTGAGAACACCTTCGTCAGAATCGGCACAAGAATGACCAACAGGCCAAAACCAATGAACAGGCCCTGCGCGCCGATGTTGTGCAAGATCAAGAGCTTGTCTACGGGGAACAGCCCGACAAACATGAACGCGACGCCAATGACCATAATCAGAATGCGGATGACGTTGACCCGACGAGCAGGTCGCTCGATGTTGCTCAACGCGATGATTTCGTAGAGGTCACGAGTCAGATAGTCGGCCATGGTGGTGAGCACAACGCCCGACAGCGTGATGGTGACGTTGAACGCCATCGCCGACAAGGGGTCGCCGTAACCTGAGCCCAAGAAACTGAAGTTGACCTGCCACCAGCGCGGATCTTGAGCCGTCAACATGCTGCCGAGCACACCGGTGAACAAGAAGAGCGTCAACAGAGTAGAGACAGTTTCTGTGGTTACGTTGCTCGCGATTGTGAAGAGCATGTATCCCGCAACGGCGGCCGTCACGGCAACGATGACGAAGCCCGATGATCGTTGCACGAGCATGCCCCGGAACGCAGCTTGAAACACGTAGAACAAACCGGCGGCAAGAAGGTAGGTAACGAAGGCGCCGGTTAGGGTGAGTGCACCGGTGTTGATTGATGCCCGAACAGGGTGTTCGCGGTGCCAGGCGCGTCGAACAGGGTCGAGACGTGCCGCGCGAACGTATCCAAACGCGAATGCCGGGATGCCAACGACGGTGCAGGTCCACGCCGCAAGGTATCCAACCGAGCCTTGGCCAAACAAAGCCAACTGAGAAATCTGCAAGAAGGCGAAAGCTGAAATCATGCCAATGATTCCGGCGACCCCGCCCACGATGAGCGCAACCGATTCGTTTCGCGTATTCGTTGGCGGACGCTGCGATGCCCTCACTGCGGTCATTTCTCTGTGCCTATTTGAGGATGCGAATGAGCTTGCGGTTAACAAACTCTTCGATGCCGAAGCGACCGAGCTCTCGACCAAAACCGGAACGCTTGATGCCACCGAACGGCAGTTCGGGGCTGTCGAGTCCCACACCGTTCACGTAGACCATGCCCGCCTCGATTTGGTCGGCCACACGCATCACCTGTGCCTTGTCGGTCGAGAACAGATACGAGCCGAGACCAAACGGGGTGTCATTTGCCACGGCAATTGCCTCTGCTTCGTCCTTGACCTTGTAGACCAAAGCTACGGGGCCAAAGAACTCCTCGTGGTGCGCATCCATC
>JBIISS010000166.1:0-3435 GCA_044340895.1 Microbacteriaceae bacterium | reverse complement strand
AAAGATCTCGAAGATCTTGTCAAGTCGCTCGTTGAGCAACTTAGGTTGCTGGAAGATGCCCATCTGCAGGTTCTCTTCAATGGTCAGGCTGGGGAACACGTTGTTGTTCTGGGGCACAAAGCCGATACCCATTTGCACGAGTTTGTTTGCCTTCAGGCCTGTTATGTCTTGACCCTTGAGCGTGACGCTGCCCTCGCGCACCTTGACCAGCCCAAACAGGGCCTTGAGAAGCGTTGACTTGCCGGCACCGTTCGGGCCGATGATGCCGATGAGTTCACCCGGGTAAGCCTCGATGGAGCATCCATTCAGGATGTTCACACCAGGCAGGTAGCCAGCGACGATGTTGTCGGCCCGCAGAACGGCTTCTTGGCCGGCCGCATTCGTTTTTGCCATGTCGAATCCCTACTTCTTCGTCTTCTTCTTCGAGCGAGCCTCTTCGGCAACAACTTCTTTTTCGATACGCACAGCGGCGGTGTCGGTCAGGAACTTGTCGTCGCCGAGGTCGGTGTCATGGTGTGCTCCGAGGTATGCGTCGATGACGGCCTGGTCACGCATGACCGTGTCGGCGGGACCTTCGGCAACGACGCGTCCTTCGGCCATGACGACAACCCAGTCGGAGATGTGCCGAACCATGTGCATGTCGTGCTCAACGAAGAGCACGGTCATTCCGTCGTCACGAAGAGACTGAATGTGTCCGAGCAGCGACTGCGTCAGAGCAGGGTTCACACCAGCCATCGGTTCGTCCAGCATGATCATGACGGGGTCGCTCATCAGCGCCCGTGCCATCTCGAGGAGCTTCTTCTGTCCGCCGGATAGGCTTCCTGCCATATCGTCTTTCTTCTCGAGCAACTTGAACCGCTCGAGCAAGGCAAGGGCCTTTTCGGTGTTGGCCTTTTCTTGCGCAGCCCACACAGGCTTGAAGAACGCGGCAAAGAAGTTCTCACCCGTTTGGTGCTGTGCGCCGAGCAGCATGTTCTGCAACACGGTCAGGCGTGAGAGGGCCTTTGTCAACTGAAATGTGCGAACCATCCCCTGCTTCGATACGGCTGCGGCACTGGTGTTTCCTAACGAGCGCCCATTGAACTCCCACTTTGCTGCCTCAGAGCTGGACGGGCCCCCGATGAGTTTCTTGGCACTCGACGGAGTGTCGAAACCCGTGATGAGGTTGAAGAAAGTGGTCTTGCCGGCACCGTTGGGGCCGATCAGAGCGGTGATGACCCCGCGCTGCACCTCGAGGTGGTCAACGTCGACGGCTGTGAGACCTCCGAATGATCGGCTCACGTTGTCGACCGTCAGAATCGCCTCTGGTTTGTGCGAACCGGGCTTGTGGGGCACCTTATTCAATTCAGCGCGGTATTCCGCTGCTGACTTGATTCCCGGCTTTTTGGCTACGGCGTTAGACATTGAAGTTCAGCTCCTTCTTGTTGCCGATCATTCCCTGCGGCCTGAAAATGACGAGCAGCATCAGCGCGACTCCGACCACAATCCAAGAGAACTGCTCGGTTTGCTGAGTGTTGAGAATCTCGTCGGGAACAAAGAGGCGCATTCCGCCTTGGACAAAAATGCGTGTCGCGAAGAAGACCAGCGTGCCCAGGATCGGACCGAAGATGGTTGCTGCGCCGCCGAGAAGCATGGCCGTCCAGATGAGGAACGTCATGTTGCGACCCATGGAGTCGGGTTGCAGTGAAGTTGGCAGGATGTACATAACGCCACCGATAGAGCCGAGCACACCACCGACAACGAGAGCCTGCATCTTGAACGAGAAGACACTCTTGCCGAGCGAACGCACGGCGTCTTCATCTTCACGGATGCTCTTGATGACGCGACCCCAGGGGGAGCGCATGAGCAACCACACCAAAAGTGCGAAGACAAGAACCATGAGCCAGGTCACGGCGCGAGACCACCAGCCATTCACTCCTGTGTTGTCGAAGGTAAACCAGAGCAGTGTGGTTTGCCCGTCACCGAAAAATGACAAGTCGCTGAACGGGTTGCGGAAATTTTCTCCCGGAAGGCCGTTGGAACCGCCGGTGACGTCGTTGAGGACGCTCGCTCGACCAATCATGCGAACAATCTCCGCCGCGGCAATTGTGACGATTGCGAGGTAGTCACCTCTCAACTTCAGGGTAGGGATACCCAAAAGCAGAGCGAAAGCGATGCCCGCAAGAATCGCGATGAGGAAGGCCGCCCAGAAGGGAAGCCCGGCGCCAATTGAGATAGCGAATCCGTAGGCGCCGATGAGCATGAAGCCCGCCTGGCCCATGTTGAGCAACCCCGTGAAGCCGAAGTGCACGTTCAGGCCGATTGCGGCAATGGCGAACGCAGCTGTTGTCGGCAAAATCATGCTTGCCGACATGTCGTAGAGGACCTTGATGATTCCGTCCATAAGTCAGTCCTCCTTAGCCGATGCGTTCTTTGCGGCCGAACAGACCCTGCGGCCGAACCAGCAGGATGATGATCAGAAGCAGTAGTGCGGTTGCGTACTTGAAATCTCCGGGCAGAACCATGTTGGAAAGCTCCACAGTCATACCGATAACGAGCGATCCAACGAGTGCCCCAAACGCAGTGCCCAGACCGCCGAGCGTCACGGCCGAGAACATGAGCAGCAATAGCTGCATACCGGTCTGCCAGCTGATGCCGTTCAGAACCAGGCCGAGCATCACCCCGGAGAGTCCGGCGAGCGCGGCCGACATGATCCAAACGAGGCGAATGATGCGGTCGACGTCGATTCCCGATGCTGATGCGAGCGAGGGGTTATCCGAAACTGCTCGCGTCGCACGCCCGGTGCGGGTGCGCGTGAGGAAGTAACCAACTGCCGCAATCACAACAATCGAGACACCCATCGCCCACAAGGATTCGATGGTGAGTGTCACCGGGCCGAACGTCACCGTTTCGGGGTTGGCCAAAACGATACGCAAAGTACGCGCGCCATAGAAAATCTGGAACGCATACTGAAGGGCAAGCGCCAGTCCAATCGTCACGATGAGAAGTTGTGTCAGGCTCAGCCCCTTCTTTCGCAGAGGCTTCCAGATGATGACGTCTTGTATCCAACCGGTGAAGCCGGTCAACACGACAACGATTGCCGTTGTCAGGAAAATGTTGATGCCCATCACGTTGGAGAACGTGAAGGCGAGCAATCCACCGAGCGTGACCTGCTCGGCGTGAGCGAAGTTCGAAAGGCCGGTCGTTCCATAGATGAGCGAAAGGCCGATCGATGCGAGTGCGAGCAACAATCCGAGGCGAAGGCCCGAGACTGACTGCTGTGCCAAACGATCCCAGTTAAAGCCCGTCGCGGCGGTTTCAGTGCCGGAACCAGTGTCTCCGTCCGTACTCGATCCGCCTCCGTCGGTTCCACCGTTGACGGTGAACACGGCACCCTTGACGAATCCCAGAGTGATGTCGCGAGTCTGCGTGGCGTCGGACTTCATGGTGACACCG
>JBIISS010000165.1:0-3441 GCA_044340895.1 Microbacteriaceae bacterium | reverse complement strand
TGGCGCCTCGTGCCGTGGTGGCGGGTTCGTCATATCTGACCGTGCGATAACCCTGGCGCTTGAGTAGGGCGCGCGCCCTCTCGATGACAGCTTCGGGTGTGCCCGTCACGGTGAACTCTTCGTGCGCCGGAAGGCGAGTGAGATTTGCCGGCGTTCGCGGAGGGTCGCTACGTAAGGCATCCCAGTGGAACTTCACCCGAGGCACAACGCAGCCGATGAGTGAGACAAAAAGCAACAGATAAATGGCAGAGAACCAGGCCGAGGCATAGACGTCGAAAAGCTGCAACGAGTCGAGCACTGGCGCGAGCTCCGGGTTGTCGGCGAAGTACGCCGTTACACCGTTCGGGTCAGCCGAGCGTTGCGGAACGAGTGATCCGGGGATTGCGGCAATCGCCAAGAGCAACAGCAGGAGCAGCGCGGTGCGCATGCTCGTCAACTGGCGCCAGAACCACCGCCACCACCCCGCCAGTCCCAATCGCGGGTTGACGACTGTGGTCTCCGCCTTAGATTGCTGGGACATACGAGCTGATCACCGCCTGCAGTTGTGACATCCATATCGACCACAGGCCGGTGACCATCAGTGCGCCGATGACGATCAACATCACTCCGCCAACGATGTTAATGGTGCGGATGTTGCGCTTAAGCAGCACGAAACTACGTGTTGCCCAGTCGAAGCCGAGTGCCAGCAGGATGAACGGGAATCCCAAGCCGACGCAGTAAGCAATGGCCAAGACCGCGCCTCGTCCTGGCGACGCCCCGTCAAGACTCAGCGCGAAAACCGCCGCGAGTGCGGGGCCAATGCAGGGGGTCCAACCCAGGCCGAAGACGATGCCTAAGAGCGGTGCACCCACCAGGCCCGTCGCCGGTCGCAGGGGCAACTTGGCCGTGCGCTGAAAACGACTGAAGAACCCAACAAACACAAGGCCGAGCACGATCACACCGATGCCGAGAATGCGCGTGATCGGGTCGAGCCACGGACGAATTGCGGCGCCTGCCGCGCCAAAAAGGATTCCGAACGCTACGAACACGACAGTGAAGCCGAGAACGAACAGCGTCGCACCGAGCACGAGTCGCACTCGGCGTGCGCGCTCGTTGGTCCCCGCTGCCGCCGACCTAGTTGCTCCGTCGGCATAACCGCCGACGTAACCGAGATACCCCGGAACGAGTGGCAATACGCAGGGCGACGCGAACGAAACAAAACCGGCGGCCAATGCGACCAGCATTGCGAGCCAAAGGTCACCCGAGTAGACGATTGCGCCCATGTCGACTCAGTTCGTCTCAGCGGCGACGTCAGAAATGATCGTGGTCAAGATCGATGCGTTCTTGAGCTGCCCCAAGATTCGGGCAGCGACGCGTCCCTGTCGATCAAGCACAAGAGTGGTCGGCACCGCATTTGGCGGAACGTTCGTCGCAAATGCGAGCTGCGCTTGACCGTTTGTGTCGATGATGCTCGAATACGTCACGCCAAATTCCTTATTGAACGTTTGAGCTGTCTCTGCTTGGTCGCGAACATTAACGCCGACGAACGCGACGCCCGTCGAAGCGGAGTCCTCGAAGGCCTCCTCCAACACGGGCGCCTCGGCACGACAGGGCGCACATCCGGCGTACCAGAAGTTGACCACGATGACCTCGCCGGAAAGCTCTCGCGATGAGATGGTCGCGCCGGACTCATCCACGCCCTCAAACACAACTGCATCACTTCGGTTCTCGGGAACAATTTCGGTCACCGAACCGTCACCGGCGATGTAGTTCTTGCCTGAACCGGCACGATATTGGTCCGCGAGGGGGTCGGATGCGCATCCCGAAAGCAAAAGCGCACACGCAAGCGCCACAGCAATAGCCGAAACGGGCTCGCGAACAGACCGCGTGCGCTTCGCCAGGCTCATCACACGGCTCCCACATCGAGTGAGCCTTCGAGCAACTCGTTTGCGGGTTCGACGTAAGCGACGACGTGCAGCCCCGCGCTCGGATCAGCAGGGTCGAGCCACTCCAGCGTCGTGATGCTAGAAAGTGAGCACTCCCGACTACCCGGAAAATGCGCGAGCGACTTTCGCGACAGGTGGCGATTGACCATCCAAATCGGCAATTGATGACTCACGAGCACGACGTCTCCGTCCGAAACCGATTCTCCGGCTTCAACAATCGCCGTCATCATACGGTTGACAATCGACCGGTACGGCTCACCCCAACTCGGTCGAAACGGATTCAGCAGGTACTTCCAATTTCGGGGCTTCAGCACCGCGGAGTCGCGGCCACGCATCTGATTTCCTTCGAATGCGTTCGTTGGTTCGATGATGCGCTCGTCAATGTCGACGGCAAGGCCCAGCGCCAGTGACACCGGTTCGGCCGACTCGCGGGTGCGTTGAAGTGGTGACGCGATGATCCGTGAATAAGTGCGGTCACGGGCGGCCAGGTCACTTGCCGCGAGCGTCGCCATACGAACGCCCAGATCGGAAAGCCCAAAGCCGGGGATGCGCCCGTAAAGCACACGGCCGGGGTTAAAAACCTCGCCGTGACGCACGAGATGAATCTGGCGGGCCACCACGTCACCAGTCTACGAGCCGGTTGCCTGAGCAAATCCCGAAGCCAGCCATACCCGTAAACTTGGGCACTGTGACTACTCGCACTCTGATCAAAGACCTCGCGCACGCCCCCGAAGGGACCGTTTCGGTTGCCGGCTGGGTCGACACGGTGCGCGACCAAAAGAAGGTGCAGTTTGTCGTACTGCGCGACGAGTCGGGTGCGGCCCAGCTCGTTCACCCACGACCCGAAGAAACCGACCCTATTGCCGAAATCATCAGTGGCCTCGCCGCGGGCACGCACATTCGCGTGACCGGTGAACTGAAGATGGATGAACGCGTCAAGCTTGGTGGCCTGGAAGTCAAGGTCGCGTCGATTGAGGTTGTGACCGAAGCCATCGCCGAGACTCCTATCGCTGCCGACTCAGGAATTGACAAGCGCATGGACTGGCGCTTTCTGGACCTGCGGCACCCCCGCAACAACCTCCTCTTCCGTGTCGAGACGACGCTTGAGCACGCCATGCGCACGTACTGGATTGAGAACGGCTTCATCGAAATCCACACACCAAAGCTGATGGCGAGCGCGTCGGAATCGAACGCCGAGTTGTTTGAGTTGGAGTACTTCGAGACGAAGGCATATCTCGCTCAGAGTCCGCAATTCTTCAAGCAGATGGCGCAGTCAGCCGGGTTCGGCAAAATCTTCGAAATTGCTCCCGTTTTTCGAGCAGACCCCTCGTTCACGTCACGCCACGCGACGGAGTTTATTTCGGTCGACACCGAGATCAGCTGGATTGACAGCCACGAGGATGTCATGCGCATGCAAGAGGAACTTCTTGTTGCTGCCATCACGGCGGTGAAAGAAAAACACGGCGATGAAATCAAGGAACTGTTCGACCTCGACGTCGTTGTTCCCACGATTCCG
>JBIISS010000164.1:0-3450 GCA_044340895.1 Microbacteriaceae bacterium | reverse complement strand
ATGCGGCGGACAAACAATTGGCGAGATGACGACGACAGGTGTGTGCGGGTGCCCCTCGCGGATGATGTCAAGGAATCCATGCAGGGCCGGACCGAATGTGCGCGGAATCATTCCGCCGCAATTAACGATGTTGATTCCGAGCTTCAGGGTGATGACATCGGCCTTTGTGGCGGCGATGACCCGAGCGACGAAGGGGTCGAGCAACGCCTCCCCAGCAAACCCCATGTCAGTCAGACTGAGATTCTGAGCGCGCGCGACCTGAGCCGTCCAACGGGTGACCGGCCCGTCAGCCTCGAGGCTGTGACTGATCGAACTGCCATGGTGCAGCCAGCGACGGTCTGCCTCTTGATTCGGCACCGAAAGGGGGCCGTTTGACCAGACCCGCCGCAACCCGACACGGGCCGTATGGGGCAGCCAGATCTCGATGCGCCCGTCGAGCCCGCGCGCCGTTTCGCCTGACAGGTCGAGGATCACACGTGCCCCAATCGCATCGTCAACGCTGACAGTGTCCACGACGACACCCCCGACCATTGCGACGATTGACGCGGGCCACGGCTCCTGGTTGTCTCGGGGCAAGCGCTCGATATCCAATTCCAGTTCGACCGCGGATGCCGAACCCTCCAGAACAATCCGGACACCCGCCGAGGTGGACGCCATGGTCTCGATGATGCTGTCGGACTGCTGGGCCCGAACCCATCGGGGCAGCCTGAGCGGAGTAAGCACGCCAGCCTCGTCAACGACCTCAGCCGCCCCGCGAATCGCGCGGATGAGGTCACTTCGGGGCAGCTCTATGCTTGGCGGCTCAATCCGCTCGGTGTCATTCATCGGATTGCAGGGCAATCTGTCGGATCTCGGCCGGCCCCAGGGTGACCTCGGCACCGTCGATGCTGGCAAGCCGGGATTGCGTCAAGTGGTCATTCCACACTCGAACGGTGGTGCGGCCATCAAGCTGTCGCACGCTCGACAGCTGCGCACCCTCGATGGACGCGAGGGCACCGGGCAGGGCATCCCCCGCGCCTGGAGTGGGAACGGAGAGGAGTGGCAGAGCGAAGGCCTCCCAAGCTGCGACGAGCTCGTCGACAGCGCAGTCGGTCCGCACTCCGAATTCGACTTCGCTGACTCCGAGACATTGGCCCTCGGGAGCGTCAATCGAGGGACCCGCCCAAATTGGACGGGTTGCCACGCTCGGCTTGGCAATCTGCCCTGCGGAGCGGAGCAACGTCACCGCGAGTTCAGCGCCATCCACCTCGTACTCGAAAACGCCCTCGCCGAGAAGTGCCGTGCCGGCCGCAAGCACCGCACCGCTTGCGGGCCACGTCACCGACCCAACCTCGGATTCATAGCCTTCGCCCACGAGTTCACGGTGCACGATCTCGAACGGCACGAGCGCTGCCGAGCCCATTGGAGCACTCGGGAGTGTCACTCGCAGGCGCAACCGGTGGTTTTCGCGTTGGTTCTCAATCCGCAGGTGCAGTCGAACGTGCTCCTCGCCGTCGGCCAACGTGGCGCTGACCTCAATCAGCACACCGAGGAACATCACGCGAGTCGATACGCCGTTGGAGGTCACCGCCGGCGATCGCGCCTCGCCTGCGGGTGAGAAGGTGAACAGGTCACCCTCGTCATCCTCGTCGGTGAATCGAATGGCCACTCCGTTGGGCAGGGTGATCGTGTGTCCTGATACCGACAACTCGACCGGGCGCGGCTCGAACCGAGCCACGTCTTCGGGTCCATCGACCGACCACGACAGTCCGGCGACGCCCTGTCGGCGGAACGGTGAGGGGTTGAATCGCAGAACTCCCTCGAGTGAACTCTGCTTCGCCAGAGTTTGCATGCCTCGGGTGATGATTGGGTCGACAATCTGATGCACCGTATCGAATCGGGCGTCGACGTCACGGGCGGTGGCATCTCCCCCGGCCCCATAGGCGGAGTCGTGCGCGGTGTTCTGTAGCATGAGGTCCCACGCGCGCTCCAGGTCGTGGGCTGGCCACTCGACTCCAGGAACGAGAGCGGACAGAGGTTCCGCATACCGCTCGAGCCGAGTCTCCAAGATTCCGCGCCGTCGCTTCTGATACGCCCTGGTTGCGATGGTGTTCGGCAGAAGAATCCACGTTGATGCAGCCCGGAGTTCTCCTTGCCAGACGGGGAGGTCCGCGGGGGTCTCTGCCACCGCGAGGAATCTCGCCAACGACCCAATTTCAACGTCTGCGTCGACGAGAGCGCTCGTCTCGATTGCTCGCTCAAACATGCCAGGCACAGGAGCCCAGTGGTCGGCACCCACGGGGAGCAACACTGTGGGCCGCGGTGAGACCGAGGCCACGAGATCGATGGCTGTGCGCATTTCTTGAGCACGGTCCTCGACCGCCAACGGAAGATCGATATCCGCCCCCGGGTAGTAGCCATGGATCAGATACTCAGTCAGCACCTCGCTGCCGTCCGGTGCGCGCCATCGGAAAACGGACGTGCCGATCGACGCCGGTACACCACGAAGAATGACTGCGTGCTCGATGCCGAACGCCCGCAAGATTTGTGGAAACTGGCCGATGTGCCCGAACTGGTCGGGCATGTAGCCCGCCCACGGGCCGTCAGTCGGCGAGGGGGCACCCCACTGCTGTGCGCGCGACATGCCCCACTCGAGATTGCGATAGATGCTCTCACCCGACACGAGAAACTCGTCGGTCAGTGTGTAGAACGGGCCAACAGACAGGCGGCCGGCTTTAACCAGCGCGCGAACCTCGGACTCACGCTCGGGGCGTACGGCGAGATAGTCGTCGAGCATGATTGCCTGGCCATCGAGATGGAAGTGAGTGAATCCGGGCTCGTGGGCGAGTCCGTGCAGCACTCCGTCAAGCAGATCGACGAGCTTGTCACGAAAGACGGAGAACGGCTCGTACCATTCCCGATCCCAATGGCTGTGGGGAAGGAGGACGGCACGCACCTTCGTATCTCTACTCTTTCGCCCTGACATTGACTCCCCCCTCATTCACAGACAATCAGCATGTCCACGCGATCACGATCGGCCAGATCGCCAACCAGCGACGTCGTGCGAAACCTCAACGCCAGCGAAGTCCAGCCCGGTCCCGAACTATGAAAAGCCAGTTCACGGCGCTCGAGAAGCTCACCGGTCAGGGGCGTGGGATCCACGACAAAGTGGAAGTCGGGGTTATCCGACTCAATGTCAATCGCGAGGGGCGAGGTCACGAAGCCGTTGTTCTGAATCTCAAGCAGCAACGATCCCGATGGGCCGGCGAACACTTCCCGGCGATGACGGGGAATCGCACTCACCCGGTCCTCCGCGCTGATTCCGACGGCGATGTGCACCTGCACGTCCGGTGCGACGATACAACAGTCGTGCGCAACTCCGACGAAGAGCTCTGCGCGATTGCTAACGGAGTGGTTGCCGCTGTGGTGCACGTGGTCAGCCATCAGCGACCCTCCGCCGCGCGGCGCCGA
>JBIISS010000163.1:0-3469 GCA_044340895.1 Microbacteriaceae bacterium | reverse complement strand
CGATGCTCCTGTCCGTATTCTCTGCCTCGATTCCGTCGTGGGCACACAGCGATTTGTTGAGCTCAAGCCCGTCGCAAGGATCGGTCAGCTCGGACGTATCGCTCGTGACTCTCACCTTCGTTGATGAGATTGTTCCCGAGTACACCGCCCTCGCTCTGACGCGGGGTGATGGATCACAGGTCGAGCTCGATGAGCCGTCAACAGACGCAACGAACCGAATAGTCTCGGTCTCCCCGCGTGACGGCATGCTCTCAGACGACTCGTATGTTCTGGGTTACTACATCGTTTCGATTGACGGGCACCCCATCGAAGGCTCCGTGAGTTTCGAGGTGGCCGGAGCGCCAAAACCAGAAGTGAGCGAAACGCCGGCGCCCGGCGCATCCGCTACCCCGACCGAAGAGGCAACCGCGGTGCCGTTCGCGGTCGAAGCCCGAACAGCCGATTCGGAAGTCTCGACCGGAGTCGAGTGGGTGTGGATTGGCACCGGCATTGCGACCGTCGTCGTGCTGGGAGCCGTTTCTGCAGTGCTCCTCGTGGCGCTGCGCCGTCGTCGAGACGCCAATAACTAGCTCGGCACTGGCCCATTTCGCGCGACCCGCGCGACTGCACTAAAGTAAGTCACTGTGCCGGTTCGCCCGGCGCAGGCCGCCTTAGCTCAGTCGGTAGAGCGATTCACTCGTAATGAATAGGTCGCGAGTTCGATTCTCGCAGGCGGCCCCACCTCAGTTGACACCGTCGGCATGGCCTCGTCGTGTCATCGCCTAGGACTTCGTCTGACGACGTCTCGTTGCGATGAGCACATCAATGAGTTCGTCCGAGAGCCCGCCATCGACGGGGAACCGCAACGTTCCCTTATCCCAGTCATAGCCATCGAGGAGGTGGGCGGTTGCGGGGTCGGCGACAATCTCCGGAATAACCTGACCACTGTGCGGGAACCACGAGAGGTGGTTCTTGAACGCGGCGAATCCGACCACGACAAACTTGCCCTCGCGAAACCCGGGCATGCCGCAGGAGATGCACTCGTCGGCGTCGGGAATGCGGTTCAGGATGCGCACGCGCAGCGCTTGTAGGGCATCCCGTTTCGCCGGCTCAAGGCCCTCAAGGTAGTCGTCAACCTCACGCGCACTCATGATTCGTCGAGCCTTCTTCGACGGGCCTACTTCGACGAGTGCTCGAGCCGCGCGCCTAGAGTTGAGGCGTGCAGTGGGAATGGATTCGTCGACGTGAGGTGCTCGCCGTCGCCGCAATCGCAGGCGCACTCGTCGTTGGGTTTTTCGCCGGCACTGTTAGTCAAGGTGTAGCCCTCGCCACGATGCCCACTCCCAGCGCGACACCAACCTCACGTGCCCTACCAACAAACAGCCCGGCGCCAATCCCGGTGCGAACGTGTTCGGTTGAGGCCCTGTCGACGGATGCGCGCTTGGGCAACATGCACGCGCGCGTCACGAACGCGCTGACGGGCGAAGTCTTGCTCGATCGTGACGGCGGAACACCGAATCGCACGGCAAGTGTCATGAAGGTGGTCACGAGTGCGGCGGCGCTTGCGGCCCTCGGGCCCGATTATCGGTTCGTCACGCGTGCAGTGAAGGGCGCGGAGCCAGGTTCGGTTGTGTTGATTGGCGGTGGTGACCCCACACTCACTGACGTGCCATCCGGTGACAACACAATCTTTGGTTCGGTCGCTCACCTCGACGATCTCGCTAACCAAACCATCGCTGCGTGGAACGCCGACCCGTCGACGGCTGGCACGCCGATCACGACGCTCGTGGTGGATGTGAGTCGGTACTCGGGGCCGGACTGGAACCCGACGTGGGACTACAAGGAACTCGGCGACGGCACCACGAGCAAGGTGACCGCCCTCATGGTGAACACGGGTCGCGCAGATGCCAGGGCGAATACGTCCCCGCGCGACGAAGACCCGGTGGGCAGGGCGGCATCTGCTTTCGCGAGTTTGCTGGGCGGCGCATCCGTTCAGATGGGTTCGGCCCCCGCCGGAGCCACAACGCTGGGTCAGGTCGCATCTCCGACGATCGCCGAGATGCTCCCGCAAATACTGCTCTACAGCGACAACACGGCGGCCGATGCCCTGGCCTTTGAAACGGCCATCGCAACGGGTGCGGGCAACAGTTTCGACGCCCTCGCGACCGCGTACCCGCTCGCACTCGAGACTTATGGCCTCGACACGGCCGGCATGAATGTCGTCGATGGATCAGGGCTTAGTGACAGCAACGCGGTTAGCCCGGCCTACCTCACACAGCTCTTCGCAAAGATTTATGCACGGGAGGGACACCTCGGGCTGATCATGGACAACCTCCCCGTCGCGCGCGAAAAGGGGTCGCTTGCCTACTCGGATCGTTTCGTGGGGGACAACGCTGTCGTTGCCGGTCGAGTCTGGGCCAAGACGGGATGGATTGACTCGGGATACACCTTGGGAGGAGTCGTTCTCGCGGCCGACGAAACACCCCTCTCGTTTGCCATCTTTGCGCTCGATGACATCAACTCGACAGCCAAACAGGCCATCGACAACTGGGTCGTGGAGCTTTACAGCTGTGGCAACACATTGGCGAACTTCTAGCGCAAAAGGGACATTCCGACCCCGGTAACATCTTGCGTATGACTGTTTCGAAGGATCCCGCCAAGAAGTCGACCACGGCAACGAAAAAGCCCGTCGCGAAAACTGCCAAGTCAGCCAAGAAAGCTGCGTCGGCACGACCCGACTGGGCACCCAAGACGTGGGTGCGCATCCTCATCCCCACGGTGCTCGTTGTCGTGTGGTTTGCGATTGCAGGCCTCGGCGGACCCACCTTCGGAAAAATCTCAGAGGTATCGACGAACGATCAGGCCGGATTCCTGCCTGCCAGCACTCAGAGCACCGAGGTGAATGACTGGCAGTCCAAGTTCAACGAGTCGACGAACATCCCCGCAACCGTCGTTATCGAATCGAATTCGGGTGCCGTAGCAGAGGGCGACAAGGCTCAGTTCGAAGAGCTGGCGACCATGATGGAGAGCGCAGCTGGAGTTGCGCCCACGGTTGAGGGCGAACTGCCCAGTGTTCTCGGCCCTACTTTCTCTGAAGACGGCGCCGCGGTGCAGTACCTTGTCTTCTTTGAGGCGAGCGGCGAAGTGCTGCTCGAGGACATCACTCTCCTCCGCGAGATGATCAAGGATGAAACGCCTGCCGGATACACGGCATACGTGGCGGGTCCTGCCGGTTTGCTCGCGGACTTCGTCAACGGCTTCGGCGGAATCGACGGCATTCTTCTGCTCGTGGCACTGCTCGCGGTCTTCGTGATTCTGTTGGTCGTTTACCGATCGATTCTGCTCCCGATTCTCGTGTTGCTGACTGCCGTCTTTGCGCTTTCCGGATCGATTCTGGGCATCTACTATCTCGCGTTGAACGACATCATCAAGGTCTCGGGGCAGTCGCAGGGAATCCTTTCGATTCTCGTCATTGGTGCTGCCACCGACT
>JBIISS010000162.1:0-3484 GCA_044340895.1 Microbacteriaceae bacterium | reverse complement strand
GCGTTTGAGACGGCAGTGGTGACGCCGTGGGCGAACACTCAGGCGAGGCTCGCGCAGTCCGCTAGCGTATTCTCACCATGACTTTTTTGAAGAAGCTTCTCCGAGGCCCGTTCGTCTACATCCTCGTCGCCATCGCCGCGGTGTGGATTGGTTCGGCCCTCATTTCGGCATCCGGTTTTCAGCAAATCACCACGGATGAGGGACTCACCTACCTCAAGAACAACTCCGTGTCGAAGGCCACGATTGTTGACGTAGAAAACCGCGTCGATCTCGAGCTCACCACGGCTGACGAGAAATATGGCGACAAGGTTCAGTTCTTCTTCGTCACTCCGCGTGGAACCGACATCGTCAACGCGGTCAACGCAGCCGCTCCAGCCGATGGATTCAATGACGAGGTGCCTCGCGACAACTGGTTGTTGTCCACGCTGGGCTTCCTGCTCCCACTGCTGCTTATCGGTCTGTTCTTCTGGTGGATGCTCTCGTCGATGCAAGGTGGCGGTCGCGGAGTCATGCAGTTCGGCAAGTCGCGGGCCAAGCTCGTGACCAAAGAGACGCCGACGGTAACTTTCGCTGACGTCGCCGGGGCGAACGAAGCCATCGAAGAGCTTCAAGAGATCAAGGACTTCCTGAAGGAACCCGCAAAGTTCCAGGCCGTTGGCGCGCGCATCCCGAAGGGCGTCTTGCTTTATGGCCCTCCCGGAACCGGAAAGACGCTTCTTGCGCGTGCCGTGGCCGGAGAGGCGGGCGTGCCCTTCTACTCGATCTCTGGTTCTGACTTCGTCGAAATGTTCGTGGGTGTCGGAGCGAGCCGAGTGCGTGACCTCTTCGAACAGGCCAAGCAGAACGCTCCCGCCATCATCTTCGTTGACGAGATTGATGCTGTTGGTCGTCACCGCGGCGCCGGCATGGGTGGCGGTCACGACGAGCGCGAACAGACCCTGAACCAGATGCTCGTTGAGATGGACGGCTTCGACCCGAAGACAAACGTCATCATGATTGCGGCAACGAACCGCCCGGACATCCTGGACCCTGCCCTTCTTCGCCCGGGCCGTTTTGACCGACAGATTGGTGTCGATGCACCCGATCTCGAGGGCCGCAAGAGGATTCTTGAGGTGCACGCCAAGGGCAAGCCGATGGCGAAGAATGTCAACCTCGAAGTTGTTGCTCGCAAGACGCCGGGTTACACCGGTGCCGACCTGGCCAACGTGCTCAACGAAGCTGCACTGCTCACCGCGCGTGCCGGCGAGAAGATCATCACGAACGAGATGATTGACGAAGCCGTTGACCGCGTGATGGCGGGCCCGCAGCGTCGCAGTCGCCTGATGAAGGACCAAGAGCGTCTCATCACGGCGTATCACGAGGGCGGTCACGCGCTCGCTGCCGCGGCGATGAACTACTCCGACCCCGTGACGAAGATCACGATTCTGCCTCGCGGACGGGCCCTCGGATACACGATGGTCATGCCCATGGAGGACAAGTACTCCATCACGCGTAACGAGTTGATGGATCAGCTCACCTACGCGATGGGCGGTCGAGTGGCTGAAGAAATCGTCTTCCACGACCCGACCACCGGAGCATCCAACGACATCGAAAAGGCGACAAACATCGCCCGCAAGATGGTCACCGAATACGGCATGACCGCGTCACTCGGTGCGGTCAAGCTCGGTGGTGCATCCGGCGAGATGTTCTACGGCCGAGACATGGGCCACAGCCGCGACTACTCCGAGAAGATGGCCGAGATGGTGGATGGCGAAATTCGCAAGTTCATCGAACAGGCCCACAGCGAAGCGCACACCGTCTTGTCGCAGAACCGCAAGATTCTCGACAAGCTTGCGCTGGAGCTCCTCGAAAAAGAGACTCTCGACCAGGAGCAGATTGCGAAGATTTTCATCGGAATCAAGAAGCTCAAGGAACGCCCGCTCTGGCTGTCGAGCGACAAGCGCCCCGTGTCGAAGGTTCCCCCGGTGAAGGTTCCCGCGCGCAAGGCTGCAGTTGCCGAGAAGGCAAAGCCGGCCACCAAAACGGCAGCGAAGTCCGCAACCAAGCCCGCTGCGAAGCCCGCATCGAGGACGTCTTCACGGACTGCCCCCAAGGCAACAAAGTAAGACGCAGGTCATGCCGGTCGATCGAGAGCGGATACGCCGAGCGGTCGCCGAGATTCTCGTGGCCATCGGCGAAGATTCATCGCGACCCGGCTTGGCGAACACACCAGAGCTCGTTGCCGACGCGTACGCGGAGATGTTTGCCGGGTTAGATGAGGACCCACGCGCGCACCTTGCCGAGAGCATCCCGTTCGAGGGCAACGCCGAAACGGTCATCGTCAGCAACATCTATCTGCGATCGGTATGTGAACACCACTTGTTGCCATTCACTGGTCGGGCCCACGTCGCCTACATTCCCGGCGACCGCATTGTCGGCATAGGCAAGATTCCCCGGGTGGTGCACGCACTGGCCGCACGACCGCAGATTCAGGAAAGACTCACCGATGACATTGCGACCGTCTTCGACGAAGAGTTGTCTGCTCGAGGCGTGCTCGTCGTGATCGAGTCGTCGCACCAGTGTCTCTCCGCTCGCGGAGCGAACGAGAATGAGGCCACGACAATCACGATTGCGTCACGTGGAACATTGAGCGACCCAGTGGCGCGCGCCGAAACCATGGCACTGTTTCGCGTCGAGCCGTGAGCGAGGTCGGTGAATGACGGAGGTACTACTCGCCCAGCGACCGATTGTCATGGGGATTCTCAACGTCACGGTTGATTCGTTCAGTGACGGCGGCGCGTTTCTAGGGTTTTCTGCTGCGCTGGCTCACGCTCGAGAGATGTGTGCCGCTGGGACCGACATCATCGATGTCGGTGGCGAGTCAACCCGGCCAGGGGCGGAGCGCGTGCCCGTCGAGGTCGAACAGCAGCGCGTGTTGCCGGTCATTCGGGAGCTCGCTGCAGAAGGCGTTGCGTTGAGTATCGACACGCTCAACGCATCCACGGCCGCCGAGGCTGTTCGAGCCGGTGCCAGATTCATCAACGACGTCTCTGGCGGGCTCGCCGATGCCGACATGGCCCGAGTTGCGGCCGAGTCGGGTGCAACTTACATCGCGGGGCACTGGCGGGGTACATCCGCCACCATGAACGAATTTGCCAACTATGGCAACGTTGTCGACGACGTGCGCGATGAACTTCTACTGAGGGTGGATGCGCTGCACGTAGCCGGTCTGCCCAGCGAGCGAATCGTGCTCGACCCGGGACTCGGATTCGCCAAGAACGCCGAGCACAACTGGGAGCTGCTCGCCCAACTGTCGACGCTGGTGGGCGGCGGGTTCCCCATTCTCATTGGAGCATCACGCAAGCGGTTTATTGGTGAGCTGTTGCCGACCGAAGCCAACATGGTGGAGCGAGATGTACCGTCGGCTGTGGTTGCCGCTTTCGCGGTGAACGCGGGAGCATGGGGTGTGCGCGTTCACGACGTTCAAATGACCAAACTCGCGCTC
>JBIISS010000161.1:0-3512 GCA_044340895.1 Microbacteriaceae bacterium | reverse complement strand
TGTGCACAACATTGGCAAAACCTCCAAGGTCGGCGTCTGCATCAACGAAGCTAAATCGTCCTTCGTCGCTCGTTCGTGATCGCATTGATTGTTTTAGCAATAGGAGGCTGCGAATGATGGAGCTTTTTCCGGATGAGTTCGGGCCGAAAATGAGAGTTAGTGGAGCGAGCCGGATCTTCTCTAGATCTCCGAAACCCTGGAAATTGGCCAACCGAAGTTCAGTGAACACGAATCAAACCTCACATTTTTTCAAACCAAGCCCCGATGGCTTTCGTGGTACAGGTTGACTCTATTCGGTCCAGGGATTCAGAAGAGGAACTTGAGGAACCGGTCCTGTTTGCAAGGCACAGGCCAATTTGGCAAGGATGGGCTCAGACTGTTCTCAACCTTTGGAGTTGTGGGGGAGCCGCACTAGCAACGTCCCTTAACTCATGGCCTTGCATCCGGAAAATCTGGTGGGCAATGTCACACTTCTGCGAAGAGCAGTCATCACGCCCCGCTTTAATTTGCCAACCCTCTTTCGTCGAATCCTTTCGCTCCACAGGAGAATTTCCTTGAATTCAACGCCCAAGGCATCAGGAGTCGGCCGCCACTTTCGTCGGGTCGTCGCACCCGGCACGGCCGCAGCCGCTGGTTTCGGGCTGGCGCTGAGCGGAGCATCCTCAGCCCAAGCCCTCACAACAGTCGACGGCAGCATGCCCCTCGAACTCGTCGACGGCTCGCGCCTGATTGGCGTCGAGAGCTACCACCCCAAGCTCTAAGAATTCACGGCCGGCCCATCGAACGCGACGGTCGTGGCCGATTCGGCCTTCACCATCGACTACAACCTCGGCGCCACCTTTGATCCCACATCCGGCACCGTCTTCTACCTCACCGGTTCCATGGCCGGCTGCGCTCTCAACTACTTCGACCCCGACACGTCGACGAACTCCCTTGCGTTCACTCTCTCGGCCGGAAGTGGTCCGTTTACCGGATGCTGGGGCCTCACCACACTCGGCGGCGGCACGGCCCTGCTCGCCATTCAAGACACCATGTATGACTTGAACCTCACGACCGGCGAAGTTTCGACGCCACGCGCGATTGCGTGCCGAGGTAACCCCGCTCGTTGATGTCGTCGACGGTGGCGGTGAAAACCTCAAGGGTTTCACCTTTGATACGGATGGCACGCTGTACCTCATCTCACGGTGGGCGCCTCAACTGTTCAGCCTGACTCCGGCCCACCTGACGCAACCCGTCAACCGGTATGGGGAATATCGTTTTTCACCCTCAGATTCGGCGCTACCCATTGACAGCCTGGTCATGATCTACACGCCGCTGCCGAACCAGAACCAGAACCAGAACCAGAGTCGCCATCGTCGGATTCGCCTGCTTCGTCCGCCCTGCCAACAACGGGTGTTGACACCCAGATTGCGATACTCGCTGCGACCATCGGTGCCGCCGGCACTCTCTCGGGTCTCGCCCTCGTTGTCGCTCGACGGGGTTCGGTTCGCGGTTCTCTTCGCCGCTAGGTGCCACGAGCACAAAAACTGTAGACACCTTGTTATGGGTGGTCGTGCCTCATAGTCTGTGGGGCATGACGACAGAAACCTGTCTCGCAGGAAGGCATCACAATGAACCTCTTTGACCCATGGACCTTGGGGCGAGTGACGCTAAAGAACCGAGTTGTGATGGCACCCATGACGCGCAACCGTGCGGATGAGAACGGCGTCTTGCCGGAATATGCAGCCGATTACTATGCGCAGCGCGCTGGGGCAGGACTCATCATTACCGAAGGCACGCAACCCAGCGAGGGTGGTCGCGGATACGCCGGAACGCCCGGAATGCACAGCGATGAGCAGCAAGCCGCCTGGAGGGTTGTTGCGAATCGGGTGCACGAGAGTGGCGGTCGAATCTTCTGCCAACTCATGCACACGGGACGAGTAGGGCATTCGTCACTCCTGCCGGCTCCATGGCAGCTTGTGGCTCCCAGCGCCGTCATCGCTGAAATGACGATGTACGACGCGGATGGAAATGAGGTTGAGGCACAGATGCCGAAGGCGCTCGAGATTCACGAGATTCACGAGATAATCGAGGCCTACGCCGACGCCGCCCAGCGTGCCGTAGACGCAGGTCTCGACGGCGTCGAACTCCACGCGGCAAACGGATACCTGGCTCATCAGTTCCTTTCGCACGGAACTAACCTGCGTGATGATGACTACGGCGGTTCGCCTGAGAACCGGGCCAGATTCGTCGTGGAAGTTCTGACCGCCATGGCGAAGCGTATTGGCGCGGATCGTGTTGGCGTGCGGCTTTCTCCCGGCGGAAGCTTCAATGACATGCGCGGACGAGATGACGACGATACGTACATCTCGCTCGTCACCCAACTTGACGGACTGGGTCTCGCATACTTGCACGTACTTCGCCGTCGATCGACGCCGCTTCATCAGCAATTGCGCGACATGTGGAAAACGACCTTCATTCTCAACACCGGATACATGGGCTCATCCGAACAGCTGGACCTCAACGAGATTGTCGCCACCGGCGACGCGGACCTTGTCAGTGTCGGTCGTTTGTTTATTTCTAATCCTGACCTCGTGAGTAGATGGGAAAAGGGGCTCCCACTTGCCCAATGGGACGAAAGCACGTTCTATGGCGGTGGTCAACGGGGCTTCACGGACTATCCAGCTGCAACATAAGAAACCTTCTTCGGTGCAAACATTCAGGCAGATACCGCCCGCTAGCCTTGAGCCATGACTTACTCGGTGGCCATTGCAGGGGCGAGCGGATACGCGGGCGGCGAAGTGTTGCGCTTGCTGGCCGGGCATGCCGAGTTCGAGGTTCGCACCGTCACCGCGCACAGCAATGCGGGGGAGAAGCTGGGCGTTGTTCACCCGCACCTGCGCCAGTTCGCTGACCTGACGCTCGTCGAGACGACGACCGCCAACCTTGCCGGACACGACGTCGTTGTGCTCGCATTGCCTCACGGAGCCTCGGGTGCGATTGCCGCTGACTTGCCCGCAGACACCCTGGTTATTGACTGCGGTGCCGACCACCGGCTTGAGAGCGCTGCCGACTGGGCGGCGTATTACGGGGGTGAGTTCGCGGGGGCGTGGGTTTACGGCATCCCGGAATTGATTGTTGGTGCCGGAGGAAAGAAGCAACGGGATGCGCTCGCCGGAGCGACCCGCATCGCCGCGCCCGGGTGCAACGCGTCGGCGGTGTCGCTCGCACTCGCGCCGGGCATCGCTGCCTCGCTCATTGAACCGACCGACCTGGTGAGCGTGCTCGCGGTCGGCCCGAGTGGAGCGGGCAAGGCCGCGAAGGTCGATCTGCTCGGGGCGGAGCTCATCGGCTCGGCCAACCCGTATGCCGTGGGTGGAGTTCACAGGCACACGCCTGAGATTGTGCAGAATTTGCGGAAGGCCGGTGGTGCCGACGTAACCATCTCGATGACTCCCGTTCTCGTGCCGATGGCCCGCGGGATTCTCGCGACCTCGACGGCGCGACTCAAGCCCGGTGTGACCGAGGTGGAT
>JBIISS010000010.1:0-12016 GCA_044340895.1 Microbacteriaceae bacterium | reverse complement strand
GCAAGTCCGGTGCGACGATACAACAGTCGTGCGCAACTCCGACGAAGAGCTCTGCGCGATTGCTAACGGAGTGGTTGCCGCTGTGGTGCACGTGGTCAGCCATCAGCGACCCTCCGCCGCGCGGCGCCGATACTCGTCGGAGGCGAGAGTGTAGGCGCTCTGCGCCTCCCCCCGCTCGTGCTCCGCGATGAATTTGCCCTTCTCGGCCCACAGGCGATCAACTGCGGCGGCACACCACTCCGCGCTGGTCCGGACCGGTCGGGCGGGGGCATCCGCCACCGTGATGTGAAAGGCCTGAGTGTGCGCGGAAGGGAGGATTCGTAACGCCAGCCACCCCGACTCGTTGAGCTCAACATCAAACGTAATCGCCTGCGGCTGGCCGTTCGCGAGAACCGTGGTCTGGGCGACCGGCAGCCCGTTCTCGATGAGTTCGACAGTGATGTCGCGGGACTCACCAACGCGAGCGCGCTCGATGTGCCACGCCGGGCCGGCGTACGGCGGGAGATACCGAATCGAGGCGAGCTGTGAGTGAGGATCTTCATCGATCCACGCTCTCACCACGGTGCTCACGCGAAGTGATTCGCCCGCGGCAATCGACCATCCCGAGGTGGTCTGCTTCGCATTGAGCTGAATCTGCGAAAAATGGGACCGCCCGTCTCCGAAGTAGGTGCGCGGATCACGGATGCCGGCGATGTAGGTCTGCGCGCCTCGGTCACCGCGAGGTGCAGTAACTGATGGAACATAGGTTCTGCCGACGCCGACACGCTCATCGAAGAGGCAGGGATAGTCGGTCTCGCCCATCATGATCAGATCGAAACCTGCATTGAGGATGTGGTACCACGAGTTCAGCTCGTACACCGGATACTCCTGTGCCGAGCCGATGAAGTCAATCGCGCCATGCACGACATCGACCAACGCTTCGTTCAAGCCGACGGTGGCAAACCCCGGAATCTCCCAGTTGGGCAATTCGTCACTCTCGACACCCATGCCGATTCCGCAGTGAGCGTAGCCAGTGATCGCGCCCTGGGATCGCGCCCACTGCATGATCGGGAGGTTCCAGCTGGGCCAGTCCGTAGGCGAGGAGGTGGACGGATACTCGGGATCGGTCAGGCCGAGTAGCACCGGATGCCCCGAATGGCTCGACGGAAAGCCAGATACCTCGAGATCGTATCGGAGCACAGATTCGGCATCTCGATCCGTGGCCCTGGCCTCCCACAGCACCCCGTTCGCCTCTTGGAGGGACGGATGCTCAAGGCCGGCGAACGGACTCACGCTAGCGCCGGTGAAGAACTGTTTCTGGTAGTGATAGCACGGACCCCAATTGAGCACACCGCCCACGTCGATCGCTTCACCGCGTACGTGGCGAATCATCGTCTCGGGAGAGACACCCTCCGTCGGCGCGCTGTAGTGAGAGCAACCAGCCGCGTGGATGTGCATGTCACCGGAGTAGAACGAGTCATCCGCCGGAGTCACCCATCGGATCAGCGTCGCCTCGAGCGAGCGAGGCGTGTCGGCGACGACCAACTCGATTTGCTGCTCGAGGTACTCAGGCCCGCGAGTGACGGTCGCCATGTAGTCGCCAGGCGGGAGGAAGACTACTTCCCCGGTGGATCGGTAAATGTGATCGTGAAAAAACATGTCGGGGGCGATGCGCATCTTGCGCGGAGGGAAGACGCGGCCCGCACCATCCTTGATCGTCAATCGGAACGTGCACGACGCGCCATTGGTATCGCGCACCTCGAGCGTGACGGGGATCGACGGACGCGCCTCGAGCTCAAACGACGCGCCCTGATGCCCGACGTGCATGCCGAAAAACCCGTCGCCCGCGCTGATAGCGAGGTAGGTCTTCGCCGGGCCCTCATCCCGGGTGAAGATTGCAACGAGCACGAACTGCCGGCGAGCACCCGTGAGGACCTGATCGCCGACGACCTCAAACATCACACCCTCGTCGCGAATCATCGGTGCAGTGTCGAGCCGGTCGAACAGTTGGGGCACGATTGCGTTGCTCTCGCGCGCAGTCATGAATGCCAAACCATCCGGGATGTTCGACCACAACGATCCCGTCGCGGAGGTCGGATTGAGGATCTCGACGAGATAGTGTGACCATCCGCCGGTCACCGTCTCGATCCGCTTCTTGGACTCCGTCGACCGCGCGAACCCCGAACGGTCGAGCTCGACGCTCATGATCACGTGGTCGGCGAGAACGGCGGAGATTGCGGCCAAATCTGCTGACTCCTGATCGGCAATAGCCAGGGCTTCCTCGAGGCCAATGAACGGTTCCCCGGCGAGGGCGAGCTGACGGCTCACCCATTGGAGGTTGGTGCGAAGGAGCCTCAAATCATCGTGATGGGAATCAGTCGTCATTCTTTGCACGATCCTCTCGAGAGATTCGGGCCACTGACCCGACGTGGCTTCTCCTCATTCTTGCCTCAACATGCAAGAAACTACTCGGCGGTGAAACGGAACTCCATCACGTGCTCGTAGACCTCACCCGGGCTGAGCTTGCACGACGGAAAGTGTGCGAAGTTCGGGCCGTCGGGGAATCGTTGAGTTTCCAACGTGAATCCTTGAAACGGCGCGTAGCTGCCGCCGTGCTTGCCAGTTACCTCGTCCGAGAGGTATCCGCCGGGATAAAACTGCACCGCTGGCTCATTAGTGCGCAAGGTCATCTGCCGACCCGACTTCGGATCGCGGGCCCAGACGCACGGCCCCATCTCTCCGGCAGGCTTGCGCAGGATCCAGTTGTGGTCGTATCCGGCAAATCCGGCGGGGGCCGAACGCCCTGCGCCGGCGTGATCGACATCACGAATGGCCTGCCCGATCGGAGTGGGGCGACGGAAATCAAATGGCGTCCCCGCGACGAGGCGAATCTCGCCCGTTGGCAGGAGCTCGTCGTCGACCGGCGTGTAGAAGTCTGAGTCGATCTGCAACTCCTGCTCGAGTACATCTCCTGACGAGGCGCCCGCGAGATTCCAATAACTGTGGTGCACCATGTTGATGATGGTGGTGCGATCAGTCGTCGCGGTCATCACGATATCGAGACTGCCCTCGCCAACCGTCAGCTGCATCTCTGCGACCAGCGCACCAGGGAAACCCTGGTCGCCATCGGGTAACTCCAGTCGCATGCGCACCGAGTTCTCCTGGGTCTCGATGACTGTCCAGATGTGCCGGTCGAATCCGACCGTGCCTCCGTGAAGATGATTGAGCCCCTCATTGACCGTGAGCTGATGAACCGTGCCCTCGAGCTCAAAGCGACCGCGCCGAATGCGATTGCCGAATCGTCCACACGTCGCACCAAAGTAGGCGGTGCCCGCTTCATGAGCCGGAACATCCGGGTAACCGAGCACGATGTCAGCGACATTACCGTCTCGATCCGGCACCCACATCTCCAGCAACCGGGCCCCAAGGTCGAGCACGACCGCTCGTGTAGAACCGGCGGTCAGCTCAATTCGCTGAACAGGACGGCCGTCGTGAGTGACGCCATAGTGGTCGATCGAGATGGGCATGGGACCTCGCTTGTCAGGAAAGAGTCTCGACGAAGAAGAGCCGAGACTTGCGGTATCGGTTGACCTAACCTATCCTACCGGTAATACCGGATATCCCCGGTTACTCGCGAATCACGATTTCTCGAAACGGGTGCTCATGGATCTCTCAGGACACATCGCCATCGTCACCGGCGCAGGATCCGGCGTTGGCGCCGCGACGGCAGCGCTCTTGGCCAAACGGGGTGCCACGGTGGCCGCATTCGGGCGCCGCGAAGAACCGTTGCGCAAGGCGGTATCGGGTTTCCTGGATCAATCGTCAGTGCATGTGGTCGACGTCTCTGACCCGGTGCAAGTGGCCAAGGCTGTGGCTGATGTGGTGACCAAACATGGTGCACCGACACTTCTCGTCAATGCGGCCGGCATCGACGGCCCGGTCGCGCTGAACGACCTCACCCCTGACGTGTGGAACGAGCAGATTGCGGTCAATCTCTCCGGCAGCTTCTTCGTTGCTCGCGAGACGGCTCTCGTCATGGCCGACGGTGGCTCCATCGTGAACCTCGGCTCAGAGCTTTCCTTCCTCGGCATGGGGCTTTTTGTTCACTACTGTGCGTCAAAGTTCGGTGTCATCGGCATGACGAAGGCGATGGCGATGGAGCTGGCTCCTCGCATCCGTGTGAACGCAGTATGCCCTGGCCCAGTTGACACCCCGATGATGGACGCCGAGCTGGAGTGGTTTCCAGACCCGGTCGCAACTCGCAAGGGTGCGATTGAGCGCGTTCCGATGAAGCGTTTCGCCACTCCCGAAGAGATCGCCGAGACGATCGTGTTCGTCGCGGTCTCTATGCCCTTCGCAACCGGATCGACAATCTCGGTCGACGGTGGCACAACCGCAATGTGAACACAGATAGTTCGCAACTCCTTTTGTATCAACTCACATCACATCCAGCGGCACCCAATTGAAAGAGAGACATCACCATGGAACTTGACGGTCGTTTTGGCGTCGTAACCGGCGCAGCGCAGGGCCTCGGCCGAGAGAGCGCTCTGGCACTCGCCGCCGCGGGAGCCGCCGTCGTTTGCGTCGACGTTAATGTCAGTGGCGCCGATGACACGGTCGATCTCGTTCGAGCGGCAGGCGGCAAGGCTGTCAGCCTGCGGGTCGACGTCTCGAAGGTCGCCGACATCGATGCGGCGATTGACCTCTCGCGTTCGGAGTTCGGAGGGTTCAACTTCATCCACAACAACGCGGGAATTCAGCTCGAGAAGCCCCTGCATGAGACGTCGAACGAGGAATGGCAACGCGTTCTGGACATCAACCTCACAGGCGTCTTCAATGGATGCCGTCAGGCCGTTCGTGCCATGCTCGAGACCGGCGGCGGTAGCATCGTGAACACCGCATCGGCGCTGTCCCTGAGCGCGGATCCTTACCTCTCGGCTTACACCGCCTCCAAGCACGGTGTGCTGGGGCTCACACGCGCGATCGGTGTCGATCCGACTTACGCCCAGGCCGGCATCCGCTGTAACTGCATCTGCCCCGGCGACATGGCCACCCCGATGATCCTGCAGTACTGGGACTCCACGCCGGATCCGGCCGCCTCCAAGGCGGAGATGGAATCCCACTACCCCGCTCGCCGAATCGGAAATCCCGCCGAGGTAGCGAACGCGGTCGTCTTCCTCGTTTCGGATCGATCTTCGTACTTCAACGCCTCGCACCTGATTGTCGATGGGGGCCTGCTGGCGCAGGTCTACTAAGCACGAGTAGTTCACATGGCCGGGTGAGGCAGGAGTGCGCCACCCGGCCATGTGCGCGATACTGAAACCATGTCTACTGAGCGGACGACAAGACCGAGAATGATCGACGTCGCCGCCGCCGCCGATGTGTCTGTTCAGTCCGTTTCGAACTTCGCTAATGGCCGGTGGGCCAGGCTGTCCGTGGCTACGCGAGGTCGCATCGAAGAAGCCATCGCGCAGCTGAATTATCAGGTCAACAACTCCGCGCGTGGGCTTCGCTCCGCACGAACGCAAACCCTCGGTTTCTTGGTGCTGGACGACAGTCATCGTTTCGTCGCTGACCCCCTTACTGCGCTCTATCTGGCCGGCATTGCTGACACTGCGCGTGAGCGCGGCTACAGCGTGCTCGTTCACACAACAGCGCACACCAAGGACCACGCCGAACTCCTGCGACCCATCAGCGAGGGCCGCGTCGATGCCGCGTGCGTGCTGTTGACCGGTTCTCCCGCCGTGCGTCGCCGGGTCGCGCAGATGCTCGACCAGAGCGACACCGAGTTCGTGCTCTTTGACGAACTCGCCGTTGCCAAGGTGGCTGGGCGCGCATTCGTCGTGCGTTCCGATCAAGCAGCCGGCGCGACGGCGATCGTCGACCACCTGGTCGCGCAGGGCCATCGGCGAATCGCCTTCATCGCGGCCAAGGAACGTTGGGCAGTCATCGAACAGCGTTTCGACGCCTATAAGCGGACGCTGCGGCGCCACGGCATCGATATCGATCCGGAGCTCACTCTCTTCGAAGCCGGATGGGAGCCAACCGGCGCCGATGCGATGGTGCGAAAGCTTCTCGCTCTGAACACTCCCCCCAGTGCAATCGTGTGTGGCAGTGACCTGCTGGCCATTGGTGCCATGCGCACCCTCCGTGAGGTCGGCATAGCTGTACCAGACCAGATGGCCGTCTGCGGTTTCGATGACTTCGACGTGTCGAAGTTCGTGAATCCTCAGTTGACCACGGTCACGGTTCCGGCGTGGGAAATGGGAGCGTCCGCGGCCGGGCTGTTGATCGACACGCTGGAAGGCACTCGATCTTCCATCACAGAAGTTTGCCTATCCACAACGCTGCAGGTGCGGGAGTCGGCTTAGCCGCTCACTCGTCGGCGCTCGAAGGATGCTCGACCTGATGATCTTTAGCGCAAGACGCTGTGACCATCGAAGAGTTGAGACAGTTCCTCGCGTCGTGGTGCACCCTCCCAGTCGCCTGCCACCGTGCACGCTGCCGCCCCGACGAGCCCTCCGAGGGCGAGGCACTCGTCGAGAGTGAGACCGTCGAGCCGGGCCGCGAGATAACCGCCAACAAATGCATCGCCGGCACCGACGGTGTCCACGACGTCGACCGGAGTCGCCTCGACCGCGGCGCGGTGGCCGTCACGTTCGCCGACCGCTCCCCGGTCGCCCAGCTTCACGATGACCTCAGTGGCTCCTCTCGCGAGAGCATCCTCGATGGCCGCGTCGGCGGTCACGATTGCCGGGTCAACGAGCGCGAACTCATCGAGTCCGCCGAAGACGATGTCACACCGTGGAATCGCCGAACTGACAAACGCCGCTGCTTCGGAGCGCGTCCACAAGGCAGAGCGATAGTTGATATCAAGACTGACGGTCACTCCGAGTGCCCGGGCCCGATCGATGAGAGTGTCAACGGCGTCACGCGCCTCTGGAGACAGTGCGGGAGTGATCCCGGTCACGTGCAGCATGCTCGCCCGAGAGAGCAGGTCATCGTCAATGTCATCGTGCGCGAGTTTCGTTGCAGCGCTCGTCGATCGGTAATAGCGCACCCGTTGAAGGGTTCGTGAGCGGCGCTCCTTGACCATGAGGCCGGTCGGCCGCTGAGGATCCCGGATCACGGTCACGCCGACCTCCTCGGCACGAAGCGTGCGCTCGACCAGCCTCCCGAGCGCGTCATCCCCGATGCGACTCACCCAGTGCGTCGATCGCCCGAGCCTGCTAGCGACGATTGCGACATTAGACTCGGCGCCGCCGATTCTGAGCTGGGCACTCCCTGCGAACTCCAGTGGTCCGGGTTCAGCAACGACCAAGCCCATGGTCTCGCCGAATGTGAGAACGTCGATGGTCTTCGAACGGGTCATGGTGTCGCCTTGGCGACAGCGTCGACCGCTCTTCGCACCCGCTCGGCAAGTCCCGCCACATCGCCCGAGAACGCAGACCCGATCAGGCTGCCTCCGAGGCTAACCGCCGCCGCACCCGCGCTGAGCCAGTCCGGGATATCGTCGATTGTCGCGCCACCAGACGGCATGGTCACAATATCTGGGAACGGGCCGCGGAGCTCACGCAAATAGGACGGTCCGACCTGCGACGCGGGAAAAATCTTTACCGCGGTCGCGCCGTGATCCCACGCGGTGGCAACCTCCGTCGGCGTGAATGCGCCCATCAAGATTGGCACCCCCGCCTCCGTCGCGATGTGGGCAACCTCGGGAACGGTGATCGGAGTCACGAGAAACTGAGCCCCTTCAGCAATGGACTCGAGGGCCTGACCCGGAGTGGTGATGGTTCCCATGCCAATCGTGGCCCGTTCTCCCCAGACGGCTCTCAACTTCGAGAGCTCACGAATGGCATCAGGCGTTGTCAAGGTCAACTCAATCACCGTCATGCCGTTCTCAATCAGGACGCCGACAATGTTCGGGAGGTCGGCGACGGACGGCGCCCGCAACACGGCCACGAGCCGAGACTGCGCGATGCTTTGCGGAAGCGGGATGCGCTCAAGCACCGGTCAGGAACCGATCGTCGTCACTCGGCGGATGGTCGACGAATCAACCAGCATCTCTGGCCGCAGAGTTACTCCGTGTCCGGGTGCCGCCGACGGCGTGATGCGGCCATCAGCGATTGTGGGGTAGCCCTCGCTGACCTGACCGTACCACCCGTGGTAGAAGCTGCGGGCCACTTCCTGCACATGCCCGTTGGGAATCGCCGTGACGAGGTGCGTCGCGACCGCGAGAGAAACTGGGCCTGTGCAATCGTGGGGTGCCACCGGCACGCCGTATTGGTCGGCGAGGGCAGCCGTGCGCATCGCGGTGGTGATTCCGCCACTCCATCCGACGTCGATGATTGCGATGTCGGTCGCCCGCGCGTCCAAGAGTGGCTTGTACGAGTTGTACCCTGCACCGAGGTTCTCGCCCAGAGCAATGGGCACCGAAGTCCCTTCCCGAAGCACTGCCAGCGCTTCATATCGGTCGGCCCGAATCGGGTCCTCTGCCCACGCCAGCCCGTAGGGCTCGAGCGCACGAAGGACGCGCTCGGCGCCCCGTGGTTGCCAAAGCGAGTGGAGCTCGACGTAGAGATCCATCGTGTCGCCGACCTCCTCGCGAATCGAATCGAGAACACCGAGACCGAATCTCAAGTCGGCTCGATGGTCGCCTCCCGACGCTTCAGCCGCGAGGTCGAATGGCCAGACCTTCATGCCTCGATAACCCTCGTCGAATAAGTCGCGGGCAAGCCGTGCCGGCTCGTGCAGGAATCGCCAGAGGTCGTCGTAGCGATCAGGTTCGTCCGCAAGCGGAAGGCCCCAGTTGTTTGACGACTGCTGCGCATTAGACCGGACATAGTCATTGCCCGCGCAAGTGTTGTAGATCTCGATCGACTCGACGATGGGACCGCCAAGCAGATCACGCAACGGTAGTCCACTCTGTTTGGCGAGCAGGTCCCACAGGGCGATGTCGATCGCCGAGTTCCCACGCACCTCGGTGCCTGAGCCCGAGTAACCGACGTATCCCGCAAGTTGGCGGCTCACCCGGGCCGGGGAGTGCCGACCTGGTGCCTGGAGGGCAAACGCGGCGACGTCATGAATGTAGGCCTCCACGCTGGCTGCGCCGTAGAAGGTCTCGCCAATGCCGACCTGGCCGTCGGCCCCGTGGACCAAGACAAACACCGCATTCGGCTGCAACGCAGAGCGCACTGTTTCGAGTGCGACGATGCGTTGGCTGGGAGTCTCAGAGTCGTGGTCAGACTGAGATACTGTGTTGCTGGTGTTTGTCATGGGCTCCGCTATTTCGTGGACGCTCGTTAGCCAGTGGGTCGAGCGGTATGATTGGTAATACCAGACTATCGTCGCAGGGCGCACCACTCGAGTCAACCTCGGCGACATCGCCGAGACAGTCGAGCGAAGGATGAAGATGAAGCTTTCGAAGAGGCCCGGTGCACTCGTCACAGGTGGCGCGGGGGACATTGGTGGCGCGATCGCGCGGGTGCTGGCCGATGCAGGCTATGACGTGGTCATTCTTGATCCCAGCCCGGTCGTCGCGTCGGAAGGAGATTCCGAGCGCGGATCAATTCGAGGAGTCATCGGCAGTACGACCGACCGCAACGATCTTGTAGCGGCACTATCGGAGCTGAAGACCATAGACGTCACGGTGATCTGTGCCGGTACGGTTACGGCTCAACCATTCCTCGACATTGATGACGACGCGTGGCGGCGCCAGATCGACATCAACCTCTACGGGGCCTTCATCGCCGCGCAGTCGGCGGCGCGGCGCATGGTGGCCGACGGTACCCGAGGAAGGCTCATCTTTATCAGCTCGTGGGTAGCCACCAGGCCGTGGCCAGAAATCGCGGCCTACGCGACCTCAAAAGCAGGACTGGATCAACTCATGCGCCAAGCGGCCCTCGAACTTGCCCCGCACGGTATACGGTCCAATGCCATTGCCCCGGGCATCGTGATGGCCGGACTTGCGAAGGGCCAATACGAGAACGAGCCACAGTATGCTGCGCGGGTAGACGAGTCAATCCCGCTCGGGGCGCCACTCTCTGTCGACGATATCGCCGCCGGCGTGGCATACCTGGCCTCTACCGGCGCCAGCGCTGTCACGGGGAGCGTGCTCGTGGTCGACGGTGGCAGTTCACTGTGATGACCTCGACGATGCAACTCCACAAACCCGACATTGCCTGCGCGCTCCAGGATAGAGAGTGAAGCCGAAGACAACAGCAGCGCGGGTTTCATCGGCTCGTCGGGGAGTCGCCATTCTCTTCGTCGCCAACGCGCTGGTGTTCTCTTCTATCGCGACCCGCTACCCAGAGATTAAAGAAAACTTCGGCCTTTCTGCGCTCGCGTTCGGCATCATGGTCGCATGTGGCCCGGTGGGCTCAGTGCTCGGAAGCCTCGTGGCGAGTCCAGTCATCGCTCGGTTTGGGGCAGACCGCGCGGCCGCCGTGGCGGCCGCTGTTCTCGGATCCTTGCTGATCGTCGCCGGTTTCACTGATGGACCGATCACCCTCGGTGTCGTGCTCTTCGCCATCGGCTTGGGCGACGCCATCGGCGATATCGGCAACAACGCGCATGGGCTGGCGGTACAACGGTTACTGAAACGATCGATCATCAATGGTCTTCACGGGGCCTGGAGCTCGGGAGCAATCGCCGGAGGACTTCTCGGAGCGCTGGCCTTGATGCTGCGCATCCCGATTGAGGCCTACCTGCCAATCATGGGCGCCATCATCATCGTGCTCAGCCTCGCGACACTTCCCGGACTGCGGCTGCCCGCCACATCCGAGGTGGAATCGGCGAGCAAACCTGGCGGGCGCAGTCAGGTCAGCGCTCTTCTCATTGCGGCGTGTTGCGTCGCGGTTTGTGGTGCATTCCTCGAGGATTTCGGCGCGACCTGGGGCGGGGTGTACGCCGTGACGCAGACGGGTGCATCCATCGCAGACGCGGCGGTGCCGTTCGTCGCCTTGATGACTGGACTCACGACGGGACGATTTCTGTCCGACGCCGTCGTCAATCGATTTGGCCCGATTCGCACTGTTCAGGCTGGATCCATCGCGAGCCTGATCGGCTTGATTATTGTCATCATCGCCCCCAACCCACTCGTCGTGAGCATCGGGCTTGGAGCGCTGGGTCTGGGAATCGCCCCAACGATTCCGCTCGCAATGGATGCGGCCGAGCGCGCGCCGCATCTCCGCCCCGGCGAAGGGCTGAGCATTGTTGGTTTGGTGCTGAGGGTTGGCCTTTTTTCGTCACCAGTCCTCGTCGGCGCTATCGGTCAATGGGCCGGGCTCCGTGTCGCCGTCGGGGTGTGCTTGGCAGTCGCTATCGTGTCACTGATCACAGCGCGCTGGCTGAGCGTTCATTCCCGAAAGCGAGGATGAAGCCACTCGAGTTCGGCAAGCTCGTGCCATGAGTCGCCACCGTTGTGATCACCGAATGGGTACTCCTCAATCTGCTTCGGTCCGCACCACGCGTTATAGGCCGAGTAAACCGTGCTGGGCGGGCAGACGTCATCCATGAGGGCAACGCCGAACAAACTCGGGCACTCCCCGTATGCCGCGAGCACTGAACCATCGATATAGCTGAGGGTCGTGCGAACGGCGTCGATGTCGCGCGGACGCGCGCGAAGATAGGTGCTGAGCTCGACGTACGGAGCCGTGTCAACCATCGTCGATGCGCGGTACACGTCGCACCAGAAAGGCACGTCGACGAGTGCGCCCACGAGCGGCTCGGGCCGCAGCGCAACCGGAGCCAGGCCCGTGCTCAACGCTGCTGCTGCGATTGCAATCCCTCCTCCCTGGCTTCCACCGGCAATGGCAACGCGGGAGGAATCTATCTGGGGCAACTGTTGAACACATGCGACCAGTCGCGCCGCGTCGACAAAGACCCGCGAATAGTAGTGATTGGCGGCTGAGGTGATGCCTTGGGTCACGAATCCGGGTACTTGGGGCGCGAGGTCGACACCGGGGTCAACCGTATCGGACCAGCCCTGGCTTCTGGTATCCATGACCGCGACTGCGACGCCCGCAGAAGGCCACAG
>JBIISS010000160.1:0-3537 GCA_044340895.1 Microbacteriaceae bacterium | reverse complement strand
ACGCGGTGGCTTGCCGGTCTCAAAGATTGTTGTCCCGTTTCCGCTAAAGCGATCTGCCACCCAGAACTCGCCAGCATCAATTCCGAATTCGAGATGCGTCTTCGAAACCGTGCGGTCTGGGTCAGTCACGATGACAAGATGTTCATGCGCCTCGCCAGGGCCTGCGGATGGATTTCTGCCGATTAGTCCCCCAGAAGACACCACAATGACATCGCCGTTGGCAAATGAGATTGTGAAGGACAGTAAGGGCTCTTTCGCCGGTGCGACGCGAACGACGGTTTCGTCACCGGGCGCATCCGACCAAACCTGATGACCTGCATCTCGCGAGTCTGGCTCCTCTGCCTGGTCTCGGGAGAGCGATTCTTCCGAGAAGCGCGGAACGAATCCCCCTTGAGGCTGACCTGGTCGCGGCGCCAACGCAACATTCTGATCGAGTTGGACCTCGCGTGTGTCCGTCGGGCGGGAATCGTTCATGTTCGGTCTCGAGCGAGTCGAGCTACCGCACTCACCACAAAAGAATGCACCGGGCATCAATGCGCTCCCGCACGATTCGCAGTTGTTCATTCTGCATCCTTCACATCTACAACAATCACCGTAACGTTGTCGCGCCCGCTGTTCTCAAGGGCAACCCGCAAGAGTTCTGCGACGGTCTCCGACGGAGTGCCGCCATTTTCCATGAAGTGCTGGATGCCCACATCCGTCAATTCCTTGGTGAGCCCGTCCGAGCAGATGAGCAAGCGCGTGCCGGCGATGACCGGCATCAAGACGTAATCCGGAACAGGTGCGTCCATCAGACCGACAGCGCGCGTGATGACATTTGCGTGCGGGTGATACTCGGCTTCATCTTTACTGATCTGGCCAGACTCCACGAGTTGCTGAACGATGGAATGGTCGGTTGTAACTTGCAGAAATTCGTCGCCCACGAGTGCGTAGACGCGTGAGTCGCCAATATTGAAAATGGCCCAGCGTGTCTCGCCATCTTCAGAGACCAGTGCAGCTCCGGTTACTGTGGTCCCCGCACCCTGGTGTTCTTCGGGCAGCACACCTCGCAGGGTTTCGACAGCCTCGGCGAGCGCATCACCGATTGCACTCCGCGTGGTCATGGAGTTGCCAATGAGGCGAGACAGGCTACGCACGACGGCATCACTTGCGATGTCGCCAGCGTGGTGACCGCCCATGCCGTCGGCCACAGAAAAGATGGGAACTCCAGCGACAAAGCTGTCTTCGTTATCTTGTCGATGACGCCCGACGTCGGTAATTGCGGCCCAGCTGAGTCGCAAGTCGGGCAATCCAGCATCAACTGGCAGCGGAACCGAGGTTCCATCAGTGCCAATCGATGTCACGATGTCCCTCTTTCTGCAGTGATTGTGCGCTCGAACCACCTCGAGTCGTGCTCCATGCCACGCACCTTGACGAGTCTACCCGCCCCATTCATGCCTGTTCGCGGTTCTGGGGTCTCGACGAAAATCACGATTCCGCAGTTTTTTGCTCTCTTTTCTGCGGTTTCCCTTGCTGATTGCGCGCATTTCTTGCGATAATCGTCGTATGTCAGCAAAACCGAAGCCGTTGGGGCTCGATGAGGTCTCCAAGGCCATCATCGAACAGCTCCAGATTGACGGGCGCCGGTCGTACGCAGACATCGGCAAAGCTGTTGGGCTCTCTGAGGCCGCCGTTCGACAGCGGGTGCAAAAGCTCACCGAGTCGGGAGTGATGCAGGTCGTCGCTGTGACCGACCCAATGCAGCTCGGCTTCTATCGCCAGGCAATGATTGGGATTCGCTGCTCAGGCGATACCCGGAAGATTGCCGACAAGCTGAGCGAAATCAAGGCCGTCGATTATGTCGTGCTTACTGCCGGCTCATTCGACATCATGGTCGAAGTTGTCTGCGAGTCGGATGATGATCTCATCAACCTGCTCAACTCGCAGATTAGGTCGCTCGAGGGAGTCGTCTCATCCGAGACGTTCGTTTACCTCGAGCTCAAGAAACAGTTGTACAACTGGGGAACGCGATAGGAATCGATCACCATGACCATATTCAAGGGACGCGAGACTTCGAAGGTGAAGGCTCCGAAGAAAACAGTCAAGCTCGACAAGGCACTCAGGCCCGCCAAGGCTCCAGCCCAAACATCCGCCTCCAAGGCGCAGGATGCCAAGCTGCAGAAGATGGCCAAAGACCACCTGTGGATGCACTTCACACGCCAATCCGTCATGGAGAAGTCAGGTGTACCCATCATCACCAAGGGTGAGGGTCATCACATCTTCGACAGCACGGGCAAGAAGTACATCGACGGTTTGTCCGGTCTGTTCGTTGTCAACGCGGGCCACGGTCGCAAGCGTCTCGCCGAGGTCGCTGCCAAGCAGGCTGAAGAACTCGCGTTCTTCCCGCTCTGGTCTTATGCGCATCCTGCCGCAATTGAATTGGCGGATGTGCTGGCTGACTATGCACCCGGTGACCTGAACCGCGTCTTCTTCACCACGGGTGGTGGAGAGGCCGTTGAGACCGCCTGGAAGTTGGCCAAGCAGTACTGGAAGCTTCAAGGTCAGCCCATGAAGACGAAGGTCATCTCGCGCGCTATCGCTTACCACGGCACGCCTCAGGGCGCGTTGGCAATTACGGGTCTGCCCGGCATGAAGCAGATGTTCGAGCCGCTCGTGCCCGGCGGTTTCCGCGTTCCGAACACCAACTTCTACCGGGCCGAGTACCACCAGGATGACCTCGAAGCGTTTGGTCAGTGGGCCGCAAACCGCATTGAAGAGATGATCGTGTTCGAAGGTCCGGAGACAGTTGCTGCCGTTTTCCTCGAGCCCGTGCAGAACTCGGGCGGGGCGTTCCCTCCTCCTCCCGGATACTTCAAGCGCGTTCGCGAGATCTGCGACCAGTACGACGTTCTGCTCGTGAGCGACGAGACAATCTGTGCGTTCGGTCGCATCGGCAACATGTTTGCTGCCACGACCTACGGCTACCAGCCCGACATGATCACGTGTGCCAAGGCCATGACGAGTGGATACTCGCCCATCGGTGCGTGCATTGTGAGCGAGAAGATCTACGAACCGTTCAAGAAGGGCACGACGTACTTCCCGCACGGCTACACCTTCGGCGGACACCCCGTGTCGGCTGCAGTGGGTCTCGAGAACCTCAAGATCTACGAAGAAGAAGGTCTCAACGAGAACGTTCGCAAGAACTCTCCCCTCTTCCGTGCAGAACTCGAGAAGTTGCTCGATCTGCCGATCGTTGGTGATGTTCGTGGTGACGGGTACTTCTTCGCCATCGAGCTTGTCAAGGACAAGGTCACGAAGGACACGTTCAACGACGACGAGGCCGAGCGCATGCTCCGCGGCTTCTTGTCGAAGGCACTGTACGACGCAGGACTTTACTGCCGCGCCGACGACCGGGGCGACCCCGTGATCCAGCTCGCTCCTCCGCTCACCATCGGACCAAAGGAGTTCGCCGAGATGCGCGAGATTCTCGAAGGTGTCTTGAAGCAGGCCTGGAAGATTCTTTAGTTCTTCGCGAACTAAAGAACCTCTCGAGCTCAA
>JBIISS010000159.1:0-3542 GCA_044340895.1 Microbacteriaceae bacterium | reverse complement strand
GACGTCAGGTCGTCGATGAAATCCGCAACAGAACGCGGGTCGTTGAGGTCGAGAGGCAACTGACGTGAGGTGTACCCGACCATCTCGCCAAATGACGATTCAGATCGCGCGGTGCCAATCACCGAAGCGCCTCGCTGAGTGAGTTGGGTCGCGATCTCGCGACCGAGTCCGCCGCGAGCACCTACGACAACGAAAGTCTTGCCGGTCACGTCGCTCATGATGTCTCCCTGCGGTCGAAGGTCGAGAAGGGGGCAACGACCGCACCCTTAGGCTAATTGCAATGTCCCGAAATAACGCACTCCAAGAGAGTCTCTCGAAGCGATTTCGACGACTGCTCTCGGGGGACCCCGGCGGCACACCGCCGTGGCTTGAGGTTGTTGCGCGTGGCGACGAGCCAGGGCTCTATGTGCCAACCGACGCGCCGTGGGTCATTCACCGCGACTTTGGCACGCTCGTTGGCGGGATCCGGGCCTTGCTCATGCAGGCCCTTCACCCGGCCGCCCTGACCGGCGTGCGCGACCACTCCCGATACGAAAAGGACCCGCTTGGCCGCCTTGCCGGAACGATTCGCTGGCTCACCGTCACGACGTTCGCGAGTCGCGGTGAGGTCATGCGCGAGGCTCAACGGGTCAATCGCCTTCACGAGCGCGTCACAGGCGAGTTCGAAACGGGCCACGGGGATGTTCGTCCATACCGTGCCGCAGATCCCGAGTTCTTGCTCTGGGTGCACGTGGCGTTCATGGAGTCATTCCTCGTCGCTCACCAGATGTATGCCGCAACGCCGATTCCCGCCGGCGACAACGCCACGGGTGCCGACAACTACGTTTCACAGTGGGCGGCGTCTGTCGAGCCCCTGGGGCTCGACTCTGCACCGAAAACCGCCACGGCCATGAACGCCATCATCGACGACCTGTGGGCGCGTGAGGTGCTCGTCTCGTCGGATTCGACGCAGGCAGTTGTGTCGTTCATCCGGCGCCCGCCTCTGCCTCGCCTGGCGCGCCCGACCTACCGGTTGCTGTTCGATGCGGCCGTCGTGTCGATTCGCCCCGAGTTTCGACGCATGCTCGGTCTGCGGGCCAAACCTCGCTGGCTGGTCATTCCAGCCACGCGACTGACCCTGCGTATTTTGCGCGCGGCTATTGGCCCCGAAAGTCCGATCGAAGATGCCGCACTCGCCCGCCTCGCGCGAATTAGCGTGGCGTCAAGCGAGTAAAGCGCGAAAGCTGCGTGACGTGTTCGGGCGTGAGTTCGGCGAGCGACGTGACTCCCAATAGACGCATTGTGCGCGCAATCTGCTCACGCAAGATGTCAATTGCACGGTCGACGCCAGCTTCACCGCCGGCCATGAGTCCGTATAGGTAGGCGCGGCCGATCAGAGTGAACTTTGCTCCGTGGGCGATGCACGCGACGATGTCACTTCCGGACGTGATGCCGGTGTCAACGACGATTTCCGTTTTCTTTCCAACTGCCTTCACCACGTCGGGTAGCAAGTGGAATGGAATCGGTGCGCGGTCTAGCTGCCGACCGCCGTGGTTTGACAACACGAGTCCATCAACACCCGTTGCAACGACGCGCTTGGCATCGTCGACTGTTTGCACGCCTTTTACAACCACCTTGCCGGGCCATTGCTGACGAATCCACGCGAGGTCTTCAAACGTGACGGTCGGGTCAAACATCGTGTCGAGTAGCTCACCGACCGTGCCACTCCACCGGTCCAGGCTTGCAAAAGCGAGTGGTTCCGTGGTCAAGAAGTTAATCCACCATTCGGGGCGAGGAATGGCGTTGAGAATCGTTGCGGGCGTAAGTGACGGTGGAATCGACATTCCGTTGCGCTTGTCACGCAGTCGAGCCCCCGACACAGGAACGTCTACGGTCACGAGAAGTGTGTCGAAGCCGGCGGCTGCCGCCCTCTCGACAAGTGTCATTGAACGATCGCGGTCTTTCCACATGTACAGCTGAAACCAGTTGCGACCGCCCGGGTTCGTCGCAGCCACGTCTTCGATTGAGGTCGTGCCCATCGTCGACAACGAGAACGGGATGCCCGCTCGATGCGCTGCACCTGCACCTGCCCACTCTCCCTCAGTGTGCATCATTCGCGTGAAGCCGGTGGGGGCGATTCCAAAAGGAAGTTCGCTCTTCCCGCCCAAAATGGTGCAACTGAGATCCACCTTCGACACGTCACGCAAGATGGCCGGGTGAAACTCGATGTCTTCAAAAGCCTGTCGCGCACGAGCCAGAGAAACCTCCGCTTCGGCGGCACCTTCGGTGTAGTCGAATGCCGCGCGTGGTGTGCGGCGGGCTGCAATCTCTCTCAAGTCGTAAATCGTGAGCGCCTTCGCCAAACGTCGACGCTTCGCATTGAAATCAGGTGCCTTGAATTTGAGAAGGGGCGCAAGGTCTCGTGGTCGAGGGAACTGGCGGCGAACCTTTGCCATGTGTTTTTTCCTAGTGAGTGTCGTGATGGAGGGGTCGCCGTCAAGAACGCGATAACTAGACGACCCCGAGAAACTTTTGTTGAACGGAGCTGTCTTTGGCAACAGTTTTCGCTGGCAGGTCAGCAGCAATCTGTCCATTAACGATGAAGAGGATGCGGTCACATAGCTCGGTCGCGAAACGCAAGTTCTGCTCAATCAACAATACCGCCTGATTCGCAGCCACGAGCGAGCGAAAAACTTCGGCAATGTGATCGACGATGGTCGGGGCAAGGCCCTCCGACGGTTCATCCATAATGAGGAGGCGCGGATTTGACAGCAGTGCGCGTGCAATCGCCAACATCTGCTGCTCTCCTCCCGAGAGGTCCGCGCCCCCATTCTTTTTCCGCTCAGCTAAGCGAGGGAACGTCTCGTATATGGCGTCGATGTTCCAGTGTGCGTCTTTCGGACCACCAACCATGGTGAGGTGCTCGTGGACCGTGAGCGAACGAAAAATCCTGCGGCCCTGCGGAACGTAAGCAACGCCGCGACGATTGATCTTGTAAGACGGAAGACCGAGTATGTTTTCGCCTTCAAAGCGCGCCTGACCACTTGCCGCCGGAACGAAGCCCATCAATGCCTTGACGAGGGTCGACTTGCCCATGCCGTTTCGACCAAGCACGCCGAGTGGTTCTGCGCCCATCGAAAATGAGACGTCTTGAAGAACGTGTATGCGACCGTAGTAGACATTCAAATCCTGCACATCCAACATGTGCCGCGAAGGTGTCGAATTGCTAGGCATGCCCACCTCCGAGGTAGATGTCCCGAACGACCTGGCTCGCACGAATCTCGTCCGGCGTTCCTTCAAGAATCTTTGACCCAGAATGCAAGTGCAATGAAGTATTTGCCCGCAGATGGAAATCCTCAACCTGCGGCTCGCCGCGGGCAAACGAAATTTGCGGTAAAGACTGAGAAATGTCGCGCGCGGGCTAGCGAACGGTAAAACGGTAAACCGACTCCTGCACAAATTCCGCGCCCTCTTCCAAGACGATTGACGGAAGCTCGGGCAAAAGCGGCGTGTCAGGAAAACGGACGGTCTCCAGACAGATTCCGTTGCCCGCCGAATAGACA
>JBIISS010000158.1:0-3543 GCA_044340895.1 Microbacteriaceae bacterium | reverse complement strand
GGTCGTGACCGAAATCTGATCGTCTGTGCCCTCGCGCGCGAACCCCAGACCGAACGCGGCGAAGGCCATCCCCGCAAAGATTCCAGACTCACCGACACGTCGAGTCCACACTGTTCGCCGAACCTCGGTCACGATGTTTGTGCCGAGTCCGTTCGCCGAGGCAACCTCATCGATGCCGGATTTGGCGACGGCAATGAGCTCGGCTGCGCCCACGCTCCGGCCGTGAACCCATCCGTCTCGCGGCGCGGCCACGCCAGCCCAGGGAACGCGCGCCTGAGACACGGGCACATCGACAGTCACGTTCATCCGGGCCAATCTGTCAAGCAACGCACGCGTCTCAATGAGCACATCGAGTTCGCCGTTGTTTGCGAGGTCGCCCTCGTCTCGAGACAGTTCGAAGACGCGCAGCCCGAACACATACGGATGCGAATCCAGCAGACCTTGCTTCTCGAGCACGCACACCGTCACCGCGAGGTGTGAACCCACTACGGTGAGTCGCATCAACGCGCATCCCAGTCGCTCGGCCCGTTGCGCAAACGTCGTCAAGTCGGCAACATCGTCTGCGCTGGCTAATGTGAAGGTGTCGGTCATTTCGATTCAAAACTAGCGAAGGATGCGAGCGATGCACGAAAGCGTGAAACTCATGCTCGACGCTCTCACGTTGATTCCGACTCCCGATGGAGCCGGGGCTGCCAAGAACCAGCTATCCGCCGACCGATTCACCGCACCGAGCTTGCTCATGCCGCGCGGCCGCGTCTACGGCGGACAAGTCATGGCACAGGCCTTGCTGGCTGCGTGCAACACGGTCGAAGCTGACCGCCCGATTCACTCGTTGCACGGCTACTTCTTGCGACCGGGCGACGACAAGCAATCGATTGACTTCGCGATCGACCGAATTCACGACGGCCGCAGCTTCTCGACGCGCCGCACGCAGGCCTATCAAAATGACGTGCCAATCTTTTCGATGATTTCTTCGCACCAAGACCGCGATGGTGGGCTCGAACATCACGCACCGATGCCGGCGAACATTCCGTCGCCATATGAATTGCCCAGTGCGATCGAGGTACTCTCCGCGCTCGACCACCCGATGGCGGACTATTGGGCACACTTTCGGCCGTTCGATATTCGACACGTCGAGGGTGGCATCTACGACATGGTTCGAGGTGACCGCGTGGCCCATCAAGCAGTGTGGATGCGCACACACACCGACCTGCCCGATGACCCCAACGTGCATCGAGCGGCAATCGCGTGGGCCAGCGACTACACAATCCTCGAACCGATTTTCCGGCGCCACGGAATCGCGTGGGCCGACCCCGATCTCAAGGCGGCGAGCCTCGACCACGCCATGTGGTTCCATCGCGACGGGCGTGCCGACGAGTGGATGCTCTTCGTACTCGAATCCCCGAGCGCTCAGGGTGGTCGCGGACTGGGCCTCGGCCGCATCTACTCGCAAGACGGCACGTTGCTCGTATCTGTTGCGCAAGAAGGCATGATTCGCGTTCCCGAATAGTTCATTCGACATTTACCTTCCGGTGGCGTCACGCCCACGCCGCCTTCCTACTCTGGCCGTGTGAAGCTTCGAGTCGCTATCGTCACCGAATCATTCCTGCCCCAGCTCAACGGGGTGACCAACTCCGTCGTGCGAGTCCTTGACTCACTCCGCGCCAATGGTCACGAGGCCATCGTGATTGCGCCCTCGAACGGGCTCGCCGATCTTCAACTCGACCGAACCTACGCCGGATTCCCAATCGTTCGTGTACCGAGTCTCCCCTTTCGACAATTCCCGGTCGCGATGCCGAATCCGTTCGTCGCGAGCATCTTGACAAAGTTCAAGCCGGATGTCCTTCATGCGGCTTCCCCGTTCATGCTGGGTGGAGCAGCGATTGGCATTGCCAAGCGCCTTGGCATTCCGACAGTGGCTGTGTACCAAACCGACCTTGCCGGTTATGCCGCCCGCTATGGAGTTCCGTTTGTTCGCGCGGTTGCAGACAAAGTGATGACGAACGTCCATGGCATTGCGGACATCAACCTTGCGCCCACCTCGGAGGCGTCGGACTACCTGACGTCGTTGGGCATCCGGAACGTTTCAGTCTGGGGTCGTGGAGTCGATGCAGAACGCTTTCATCCAAATCTCAAATTGCAACCCGAGACGCTTGCTTTAAGGGAGCGACTTCTGGCCGGTCGCACAAAGCTGATTGGGTACGTTGGACGACTCGCGCCCGAGAAGCAGGTGGAACGGTTCGCCGAACTGGCGGACATTCGTGACTGCGCGATTGTGATTGTTGGCGATGGCGCTGAGCGTGCCCGGCTGTCGAAGCTTCTCCCAGACACGCACGTTACCTTCCTGGGGTCTCAGACGGGTGACGATCTGGCCCGCGCATATGCAGCGCTCGACGTGTTCGTCCACTTCGGAGCCGAAGAAACCTTTGGTCAGACGATTCAGGAAGCACTCGCGAGTGGCGTACCCGTTGTCGTGCCTGATGCGGGCGGCCCGCGACACCTTGTGTCCAACGGTGAAACGGGATTCCTCGTCGATCCGAATGAGAAACACATCGCTCGGCGAGCCGTTCGACTATTGCTTCGAGAGGATGCACTTCGCGCCAGAATGGGCGAGGCCGGCAGGCGAGCAATGCTCGGTCGCACCTGGGAAGCAAACAACGCCCGTCTACTCGAGTTCTATGCGTCGGCCGTTGACAACGCAACGATCACCACAGGACAGGTCAATGAACTGGTTTGACCCGTCTGATTGGCTCTCACTTTTTGGGTCGTTTGCAGTTATCGGGGTGGCGATTCTGATCTACGTCGAGACGGCAACCATTGTCGGGTCAATTCTCCCCGGCGATTCGCTGCTTTTTCTTCTCGGCATGACGCTCGCGAGCGCACTCGATTGGTTTCCGCTTCCAGTGGCGTTGCTCTTGGTTTTTGTCGCAGCAGTCCTCGGGGCTGAAACGGGTTACTCACTAGGTCGTCGATTTGGGCGTCGAATGTTCACGCGCGAGAAGGCCTGGTTCTTCACTCCTCGAACGGTTGAGCGTACGGAACAGCTACTCGAACGCTATGGAGCCCGAGCATTGATATTCACCAGGTTCGTTCCGGTGGTCAGAGCCGTAACTCCCTTGTTCGCTGGAATTGCGCACTTTCCGCGCACGCGATTCACTATTTTCAACATCATCGGAGGGCTCGCATGGGCGGTGGGGTTGACGACGCTGGGCTACTTGCTCGGAATGGTCCCATTTGTGCACGACCATTTTGAAACGGTCATTCTCGCGTTTGTCATTCTGTCTTCGCTGCCTATGCCGATTGAGCTGCTGCGCGAGCGACTGAAGAATCGTCGCTAGCTAGTTCTTCTTGCTGAACTCCATCATCGGCTCGAGATATGGGTCAACCGCTAGGCGCTCTTCGTCGGTGATTCGACGCGGCTTCATAGTCGCGGAATCAACCAAAACAATCGTCGTCGTCGCTCGCGTGAACAACACGCGCGGGGTTTCGCCGACGGGAGACCAGACTTCGTAGCAGACCTCCATACTCGCTCCGCCGAGTCGG
>JBIISS010000157.1:0-3581 GCA_044340895.1 Microbacteriaceae bacterium | reverse complement strand
TACCTTACCGAGAAGTGGGCCCTACCGGGCTCGAACCGATGACATCCACGGTGTAAACGTGGCGCTCTACCAACTGAGCTAAAGGCCCTCTAATCGAGTACCAATGTTACCGGTTGTTCGAGTGCAGCTATGCCAACTGCGCCAATGCGTCACGGTATGCGGCAAATTCGCGGGCTTGTCCGGGCGCCGTTACGAAACTCGCTGCAACGACACCGTCGTTGTCGATGACAATCGTCGCGCGGTTGGCAATGCCACTTTCTGCGATGAACACGCCAAAAGACTCTGCAACCTGGCCGTGTGGCCAAAAATCTGCCAGCAGGTTGAAATCGTAGTTCTGGCTCTCGGCAAAAGCGCGTTGCGTGAAGTGCGAGTCAACCGAAATGCCAAACAGTTCAACGTCGCTGTCGTTGAAGACACCAAGGTTGTCTCGAATCTCGCACAATTCGCCGGTGCAAATGCCGCTGAACGCCCGCGGAAAGAACACCAAAACAACTGGTTTACTGCCCCGGAACGACGACAGGGTGACCTCTTCGCCGAACTGGTTCTTGAGAGTGAAATCTGGAGCGATGGTGCCGGGTTCAATCATGGTGATGTGCCTTTCACATCGTAGTGAAGAAAGCCTAATCCTCAGTAGTGTTAAGTCCGTTGCTCTCCTTCAACTGATGGCTAGACCCTGCCTGATGGGAGTGCGCACGGGAAACCAACCCGATTCGAGAAAGAGCACTGCGTGACCGTTAACGACCAGGATCCGTATTCCATCTCAGGCGTAGACTCCGATCCGACCGAGACCGCAGAGTGGATTGAATCCCTCGACGGCGTCGTCGACGCCTCTGGTCACCAGCGTGGCCGTGAAGTAATGCTCAGCTTGCTTCGTCGTTCCAAGGAACTGCATCTTGGCGTTCCCATGGTGCCCACGACGGACTTCATCAACACCATCGCGCCCGAAAACGAACCCGCCTTCCCCGGCGACGAAGACATTGAACGTCGCTATCGTGCGTGGATGCGCTGGAACGCAGCCATGCTGGTGCACCGAGCCCAGCGCCCCGGCATTGGGGTCGGTGGCCACATCTCGACCTATGCCTCATCTTCATCACTCTATGAAGTCGGCTTCAACCACTTCTTCCGAGGTCAGGACCACCCGGGTGGTGGCGACCAGATTTTCTATCAGGGCCACGCGTCGCCCGGGGCGTACGCACGTGCGTTCATTGAAGGCCGAATGACCGAAGACCAACTCGATGGTTTCCGTCAAGAGAAGTCGCACGCTGGCGGCGGACTTTCCTCATATCCACACCCCCGCCTCATGCCCGAGTTCTGGCAGTTCCCAACCGTGTCGATGGGGCTCGGACCGATCAATGCGATCTATCAGGCACAGCTCAACCGCTACCTGACGAACCGCGGCATCAAGGACGCCTCCGACCAACAGGTTTGGGCATTCCTCGGCGACGGCGAGATGGATGAGGTCGAAAGCCGCGGTCAACTTCAGGTCGCTGCCAATGAGGGACTCGACAACCTCAACTTCGTCATCAACTGCAACCTGCAGCGACTCGACGGCCCCGTGCGCGGCAACGGCAAGATCATCCAGGAACTCGAAAGCTTCTTCCGAGGCGCTGGCTGGAACGTCATCAAGGTCATTTGGGGTCGCGAATGGGATGACCTGCTCGCGCGCGACGAAGAGGGGGCGTTGCGCACCCTCATGAACGTCACCCCCGACGGTGATTTCCAGACGTACAAGACCGAAGACGGCGCTTTCGTGCGCGAGAACTTTTTCGCACGCGACCCGAGGGCGCTCAAACTTGTCGAAGGCTATACAGACGACCAAGTGTGGGGACTCAAGCGAGGCGGACACGACTACAAGAAGGTCTACGCGGCCTTCAAGGCCGCCGCAGAGCACAAGGGTCAACCCACCGTGATTCTCGCTCACACGATCAAGGGTTACGGTCTCGGCAAGCACTTCGAAGGTCGCAATGCGACGCACCAGATGAAGAAGCTCAAGCTCGACGACTTGAAGCAGATGCGTGATTTCTTGAAGATCCCGATTACCGACGCCGCGCTCGAAGCCGACCCCTATCTGCCTCCCTACTACCACCCGGGCAACTCAGATCCGCACATCGAGTACCTGCACGAACGCCGTCGCGCTCTGGGCGGTTACGTGCCCGAGCGTCGCTCCAAGTACACGCAGATTGCTGTTCCTGACGCCAAGACATACGAGATTGCCGCAAAGGGTTCCGGCACCCAAGAAATCGCTACGACCATGGCGTTCGTTCGTTTGCTCAAAGACCTCATTCGCGACAAGGAGTTCGGGCCACGCATTGTGCCGATTATCCCGGATGAGGCGCGCACGTTTGGAATGGACGCGTTCTTCCCGAACGCCAAGATTTACAACCCCAATGGCCAGCACTATCTCTCGGTTGACCGCGACTTGCTGCTTGCCTACAAAGAAGATCCAGCTGGAACAATCCTCCATGTCGGCATCAACGAAGCTGGCGCACTTGCCGCGTTCACTGCGGTTGGATCGTCGTATTCGACACAGGGCGAAGTGCTCATCCCCGTTTATGTGTTTTATTCGATGTTTGGATTCCAGCGGACCGGCGACGCGTTCTGGCTTGCCGGTGACCAAATGGTGCGCGGTTTCATCATCGGAGCAACTGCAGGACGCACCACGCTCACGGGAGAAGGTTTGCAGCACGCAGACGGGCACTCTCATCTGCTTTCGTTCACCAACCCGGCCGTTGTGTCTTACGACCCCGCGTACGGTTACGAAATCGGTCACATCATGCGCTCAGGTATCGACCGCATGTACGACGGTACGCACCCGGATCCAAACGTCATGTACTACATCACGGTGTACAACGAGCCAATCATCCAGCCCGCCGAACCAGAGAACCTAGACATCGAAGGTGTCATCAAGGGGATGTATCTGCTCAAGCCCTCGACATCGCGGGGTCACAAGGCACAAATCATGGCATCCGGCGTTTCGGTTCCGTGGGCGCTCGAAGCTCAAGACCTGCTTGAAAAGGACTGGGGCATCTCGGCTGACGTGTGGTCGGTGACCTCGTGGTCAGAGCTTCGTCGCGACGGCGTCGACGCCAAGATGGCGAACATGCTCGACCCAACAGGTGAGCCTCGTGTTCCTTATGTCACGCGCAAGCTGGCGAATTCCGCGGGGCCCGTTGTGGCCGTCTCCGACTACAACCACCTGGTCCCCGGCATGATCCGCGAGTTTATTCCCGGAGCATTCGACACACTTGGAGCAGATTACTTCGGCTTCTCCGACACGCGCGCTGCCGCTCGGCGTCACTTCCTCATCGACGGCCCGTCGATTGTCGTACGCACGCTACTCTCACTCGCTGAGCAAGGCGTGGTCGAACGCACGACCGTTCGTGCTGCAATCGACAAGTACCGCTTGTTCGATGTCACCGCCGGCACCACTGGCTCGGCCGGTGGCGAAAGCTAACTCGAGTAGGAAGCTAACAGAATGATCATCGTCGTCTGCCCCGGCCAGGGGTCACAAACTCCGGGTTTTCTGGAACCGTGGATTGCTGACTCTGGGGCTAAGGCGCTTCTCGAATCTCTTTCCGACG
>JBIISS010000156.1:0-3583 GCA_044340895.1 Microbacteriaceae bacterium | reverse complement strand
AACAGAATTATTCATACTTGCCCCATCTCTGGGGGGTGTGGAGTCACTCATCGAGTGGCCCGCCGGCATGACGCACACAAGTGTCGCAGGAACACCACTCGCGGTGCCACACAACTTGGTGCGCATTGCTGTCGGGATTGAAACCGAGTCGGATCTTGTCGACGACCTGACACAGGCTCTCGATTCGCTCTAGGCAGCTGCCCAGAATAGGGCCACCCAGAATAGGGCCACCCAGAATAGGGCCACGCAGATGAGGGCGCCGACGAGTTACTTGGTGCGGTTGACTAGTTTCCACGTCAGCGGGAGGAGCGCGCCGGCAAGGGCGGCTTTCAGCACGTCACCGACGATGAAGGGCAAAAAGCCCGCAGCCAGCGTCGACGCGAGGTCGTTGGGAGCGTCAATCGACCCCAGGAAACTCGCGAGCAACGGGAGCCCGACCGCGTAGATGACCGCCTCGCCGGCAAGAAAGATGGCAATGGCACCCCACACTCGTCGGTCGAGGCCGCGCTGTGCAAGCCATCCCGTCAGCGCTCCGGCAAGAACGAAGCCAAGCAGGTATCCCACAGTGGGGCCACCCATCAGGGAATCAAGACCGCCCTGTGCGTTCGTGAAGACGGGGAGTCCGATGGCACCGAGTGCGAGGTACGTCAGCATCGAGAGCATGCCGCGCCACATGCCAAGTGTCGTTCCCACCAGGAGAACGGCGAATGTCTGCCCCGTTATTGGCACGGGCCACATGGGAATAGAGATCTGTGCGGCACCTGCGGTCAGGGCGGCACCACCCAGAATGAAGGCGGCATTGGTCGCAATCGAACGGGCGCCGAGACGATCTGCGAGAACAGGTAGAGCGGGAGTGAATGCGATCGACGACACGTGAGTCTCCTCAAAGAGTGGATGTGAACCGACGCGGGCGAAAGCCGTGCGGGCTTGGAAATATACTAGGGGAGTCTTTTTGCCTGACTCGCGGGCGAACGTTCGAAAGTGATCCCTCGTGCTCAATGTGTCTGACCTTGAGCTGCGCGTTGGCGCTCGTGTATTGATGAGTGACGTTTCGTTTCGCGTTTCCGATGGTGACAAGATCGGGCTCGTGGGTCGAAACGGAGCTGGGAAGACGACGCTCACAAAGACGCTTGCCGGTGATCTTCAGCCTGCGGGAGGGTCTATCGAGCGAATTGGCGAAATCGGTTACCTTCCACAAGACCCGCGCTCGGGTAACCCGGAGGAACTCGCACGGACGCGCATCCTTGACGCGCGTGGTCTTGGGTCACTCGTCGTTGGTATGCGTGAAGCAACGGAACAGATGGCGAGCGCCGACCCTGAGGTCAGCGAAAAGGCGATGAAGCGATACACCTCGCTCAACGATCGCTTTCTTGCCCTCGGGGGCTACGCAGCCGAAGCGGAAGCCGCGGCCATCGCGAGCAACCTCGCCTTGCCCGACCGCATCCTTGATCAGCCTCTGAAGACCCTCTCGGGTGGTCAACGCCGAAGAATTGAGCTCGCACGCATTCTGTACTCGGGGGCGCGAACCATGCTGCTCGACGAACCCACAAACCACCTCGATGCTGACTCTGTTGGCTGGTTGCGCGAGTTCCTCAAGGGTTACCAGGGCGGGCTCATTGTGATTTCGCACGACGTCGAGCTCGTCGGAGACACAGTCAACCGCGTCTTCTATTTGGATGCGAACCGACAGGTCATCGACATCTACAACATGAACTGGAAGAACTACCAGAAGCAACGCGAATCAGACGAACAGCGACGAAAGCGTGAGCGCGCGAACGCGGAGAAGCAAGCGTCGTCGCTCCAGATGCAGGCCGCAAAAATGGGCGCAAAGGCCTCGAAAGCAGTGGCCGCGCAGCAGATGGCGAAGCGCGCCGAGAAATTGCTCAGCGGACTCGAGGATGTTCGCGCGAGTGATCGCGTCGCAAAGCTGAGGTTCCCGGAGCCCGCTGCCTGTGGCAAGACCCCGCTCATGGGTCGCGACTTGTCCAAGAGCTATGGCTCACTCGAAATCTTCACGGCAGTAGATCTCAACATTGACCGGGGCTCTAAGGTCGTTATTCTCGGTCTCAACGGAGCAGGCAAGACAACACTGCTCCGCATTCTCTCGGGCGTCGATAAGTCAGATACGGGAGAAATCATCTCGGGTCACGGTTTGAAGGTCGGGTACTACGCGCAGGAACACGAGACTCTCGATGTGAATCGGTCGGTTCTCGAGAACATGGTCTCAGCGTCACCACACCTCACCGAGACTGAGGCACGAAAGGTGCTCGGAAGCTTTCTGTTCTCCGGAGACGACGCGCACAAGAAGGCGGGCGTGCTCTCCGGAGGCGAGAAGACAAGACTGGCACTCGCCATGCTCGTCGTCTCCAGTGCAAATGTTCTTCTTCTCGACGAGCCGACAAACAACCTGGATCCCCACAGTCGTGACGAGATTCTTGGCGCGCTGGCCAGTTACAGCGGGGCCGTTGTGTTGGTGAGCCACGACGAAGGAGCGGTTGAAGCGCTTAATCCTGAACGGGTGCTCATTCTCCCCGACGGAGTCGAGGATCACTGGAACAAGGACTACGCCGACCTCATTTCACTGTCGTAGAGGTCCTATCGGCCAGACAGCGCTGAATCGATTGCCGCGTCTTCTTCGGTCTCGTCCGTGGCTCGCCGCCCAATCACAGGTCGGTTGTCTGCCGTCTTGAGTCCCAGGCGAATTCGGCGTTCATTGCGCACGGCGAGCCCGAGGCCAACAAAGCCCATGATGGCAAACAGCAACCATTGCAACGCGTAACTGAGATGTGGCCCCTCGTCGAGCGCCGGTTTCTGAGGGGGAGTCGGCATTTCTGCAACGGCAGGTGATTCAGAATCGAGAGTGCCATATGCACCAACAATCGTTTCGGGCCCAACGAGTGTTCGAATCATGGGCAAATGAATCGTCGGCACCGTTCCATCAACGGCTTCCCGTCCTGCGAGAGCCGGCTCGGGCGGCTTGAGACGAGCGATCACCGTCACCTCGCCCTGCGGCGGGTCCGGCACGTTGCCAGGCTCGGCCGTCGTTTCGCCCGAGGGGATCCATCCCCGGTCAATAATGAAGACGCGGCCGTCGGTCAAAACGAGTGGTGTCAGCACTTCAAAACCAATCTGACCATCGAGGGGACGACTGCGCACCAGAATTTGGTTCGCGACGTCGTACTGGCCCGACGCGACGACTGGCTTCCAGGTCTGGGAAACATCGAACGAATCACTGTCGGCAAGGACCAGATCTATTGCGACCGGCGCGGCGTCGTAGTTCGCGTCAATTCGCGCGATGTGCATTCGAGCTTCATCGAGTCGGGCAAACTGCCAGAACCCCAGGCCAACACAGGCGGCAGCAAATACGACGGCCAAGGTCAGGTAGCCAATCCATCGGCGCGTCAGTAGAACCCCCCAGCCGTGCGCCTGGGCCTGTGCGGTCGAGCTAGCCAACCGGCTCATCCGCACGAAGCAGAAGTCCGCCGGGGCCTTCAACAGCTTTCGAACGAGCTGGCGCAACCACGTTGGCCAAAATGACGGCGAAGTAGGGGAGGAAGATGGCGCCCAGTGCACAGACAATGAG
>JBIISS010000155.1:0-3603 GCA_044340895.1 Microbacteriaceae bacterium | reverse complement strand
AACGCTCGATCAATATTGTGGGTCGCCGTCGTATCTGGTACACGGTCAGTCTTGTCCTGGTCGCGCTGAGCATCGTCGGGCCCATAGCTCGAGGGGGCTTTAACTTCGGAATCGAATTCACTGGAGGCTCTGAGTTTGTTGTTTCCGGCGTGCCCGACGCAAATCAGGCTCTTGCGAGTGACGCGGTCGAGTCAGTTGTGCCCGACGTTGCCGCCAAGGTCTCGACGCTCGGTGCCGAGTCCGTTCGCGTTCAGACCAGCCAGTTGACGGATGAACAGACGCGAGAGATTCGTCAACAGCTCGCCACGACCTATGGGGTGTCACCAGAAGACGTGACAGCCTCGTTCATTGGTGCAACATGGGGCCAGGACATTACGAGCCAAGCCGCTCGCGCACTCATCGTGTTTCTGATTCTCGCGGCGATTGTCATGGCACTCTACTTCCGCACCTGGAAGATGTCGCTCGTGGCCATTGTCGCCTTGATTCACGACGTCATCATCACGGCTGGAATCTATGGCATTTCTGGCTTCGAGGTGACTCCAGGTGCAGTCATTGGTTTGCTGACGATTCTCGGATACTCGCTGTACGACACCGTGGTCGTCTTCGACAAGATTCGAGAGAACACGACGGGCCAGTCAATTGACACGACAAAGACTTTTGGCCAACTCGTGAACCTCGCAGTCAATCAGACCCTTGTTCGTTCAATCAATACATCCATCGTTGCGGCCTTGCCCGTGGCATCGATTCTCGTAATTGGTGCGTTCGTTCTGGGCGCGGGAACATTGCGCGACATTTCGCTTGCCTTGCTCATCGGCATCATCGTGGGAACGTATTCGACAATCTTCTTGGCAGCACCGATGTACGCGCAATTGCGTGAGAGGGAAGCGGATGTTTCGAGGAAGAACAAAAAGGCTCTTTCGGATCAACGCTCGTCGGTAAGCGCCTAGTAACACATCGTCATGTTCGTCCTCATCGACCGCGCATAATGGGATGAGGAGGAATCATGGCTGAAGCTGCGGGTGCACCAACGCTTCGACGCCTTGTGCCTCGAATCTTTAGTAGGTCACAGACCTCGGGTGGGTTCGAAAAGCTTCTCAAGACTGTGCGCAAGCACCATCCGAAGTCTGACTTGTCCGGCGTTGAACGTGCGTACCAGAAAGCCAAGCAAGCACACGACGGGCAACTCCGGCGCTCAGGCGAGCCGTACATCACCCATCCGGTGGCAGTTGCCCAGATTCTGGCGGAGCTTGGAATCGGTGCGAAGACGATTCAAGCCGCGCTTCTTCATGACACCGTAGAAGACACCGATTACACGCTGGCCAAAGTCAGTGAGGACTTTGGCCCAGAGGTCGCAATGCTCGTCGATGGCGTGACGAAGCTCGACAAGGTCAAGTATGGTGACAGCGCGCAGGCAGAAACCGTTCGCAAGATGATTGTTGCGATGTCGAAGGACATCCGAGTTCTCGTCGTCAAGTTGGCCGACCGCCTACATAACGCGCGTACGTGGGGCTTCATGCCCCAGGAGAGCGCGGAGCGCAAGGCCCGAGAGACGCTCGAGATCTACACGCCACTTGCACACCGACTGGGGATCCAGACCATCAAGTGGGAACTGGAAGATCTCTCGTTCGCCGTTCTGCAACCGAAAATTTATGCCGAGATAGAGAACCTGGTTACTGATCGCCAGCCGCAGCGCGAGGATTTTGTCACTCGGGTAATCGATGAGGTGAAAGAAGATTTGCGTGCCGCGAAGGTTCGCGGCGATGTGGCGGGGCGACCGAAACAGCTCTATTCCATTTACCAAAAAATGGTGCAGCGTGGTCGTGAGTTCGATGACATCTACGACCTCGTCGGCATTCGGATTATCGTTCCCACAGTTCGGGACTGCTACGCCGTGCTCGGACTCATTCACGCCCGTTGGAATCCACTGCCCGGCCGTTTCAAGGACTACATCGCAACTCCGAAGTTCAACCTCTACCAATCCCTGCACACGACGGTTGTCGGCCCACAGGGAAGGGCAGTTGAGTTACAGATTCGCACCGCGGAGATGCATCACCGGGCTGAGTTCGGTGTCGCAGCTCACTGGATGTACAAAGACCGCTTTGCCTCGGGCAAGGGTGACGTACTGCCGGTGCAAGACACTGATATGGCATGGCTGGCGCACCTCAACGACTGGCAAGCGGAAACAGATGATCCGACAGAGTTCTTGGATTCGCTTCGCTTCGAAATCGGCGCCAAAGAGGTGTATGTCTTTACGCCGAAGGGGCGCGTGGTTGGGCTTCCACTTGGTGCGACACCGATTGACTTTGCCTATGCGGTACATACGGAGGTTGGTCACCGCACCATGGGAGCAAAGGTCAACGGGCGCATCGTGACACTCGACAGCGCGGTTTCGACCGGAGATGTCATTGAGATTCTCACGTCGAAGAACCCCGATGCTGGTCCGAGCCAAGACTGGCTGACCTTCGTCACGTCGACGAGAACGAGAAACAAGATCAAGGCGTGGTTCTCGAAGGAACGACGCGAAGAGGCCATCGAACAGGGCAAGGATTCCCTGGCTCGAGCGATGCGTAAACAGAACTTGCCCATCCAACGCACACTCACACCGGACACTTTGGGCGCAGTAATCGCCCATTTCCGATATGACGATGTCAGTGCACTTTACGCAGCAATCGGCGAGGGCCACATTTCGGTTCAGAGCGTTGTTGAGAAGGTATTGGCCTCAATCAATACCGAGCAGGATGCCGAGGCCGTCGACTTCATCGTGCCCACCAGCTCTCCTCAGCGCTCCATGCGATCTAACGATTCGGGGGTATTGGTTCGCGGAGCCCCAGACATTCTCGTCAAGCTCGCAAAGTGCTGCACGCCCGTGCCCGGCGACCCAATTTCCGGTTTCGTGACGCGTGGACAAGGCGTGTCGGTTCATCAAGCGGATTGTCACAATGTCGTGTCGCTGCAGTCTGAGCCGGAACGACTTATTGAGGTCGAATGGGCCCCAAATTCAAAAGGAATCTACCTCGTTCAGATTCAGATTGAGGCGCTGGATAGATCGGGCTTGCTGAGTGATGTGACTCGTGTGCTGACCGAAAACCATGTCAATATCTTGAGCGCATCGGTCTCAACGAGTCAAGATCGAGTGGCGATTAGCAAGTTTGTTTTCGAAATGTCTGATCCGATTCACCTTGATCGACTGTTGAGCGCCGTTCGACGCATCGCTTCCGTGTACGACGTTTATCGCGTGAGTGAGGGCTAGGCAGCCGGATCCTGTGCTTTGGCGAGTCGCTCCAACGCCCGGGATTTGTACGGAAGATGTGCGGTGGCGTGCAGTCTCTGCAGAGCGTCTTCGCGCGAACAGGGAAGTAGTTGGTTGAGGTCGCACAGCACACGCTGAATCTCTCTCTCAGATAAGCGCGTTTCGTAACGTGCGATGTCGAGCATGGTGCGGGGGATTGATGTGACTGCGCCCGCGTTGGTGGTGACGATGTCTCCGTCAGTCCAGAAGACATCTCGAATTCGAAAGTGCGGGGACAATGTTGTTCCGAGACGTAGGCCATCGGCACGAGCGACCTCGCGTTTGTCCGGAATGGACGGCATGCAGCCCCAGAC
>JBIISS010000153.1:0-3604 GCA_044340895.1 Microbacteriaceae bacterium | reverse complement strand
TACCTCTTGTCGAGATTGTTCCCCTCACGGGCACATACAGCTTCGAAGCGAGATACACCGCCGGTGAGACGACCTTCTTCGCGCCAGCCCGACTTACTGAATCGGAGCTTCGCTCGGCAGAAGCGGTCGCGCTGACCGCGCACACTGCTCTTGGCCTCGATTACATGAGTCGAATCGATCTGATTGTGGATGAGCGCGGAACTGCTCACTTCCTCGAGGCAAACGCGCTGCCCGGCCTCACCGAGACGTCGAGTGCGCCCCTTGCAATTGAGGCTGCTGGTTTTGAGGCCGGTGAGCTCTACGAGCAGCTCGCGCTTCGCGCGGCACACAACTCAGTCACAGGCTAACGCCCGTGACTCGTCTCGGTTACTGACCGAAGCCTTTTTCGCCCAGCTCTTCCAGAATACGATTGAGGTCGTCAACGCTCGCGAACTCGATACCAATCAAACCTTTTTTGGATGACAACGAGATCTTAACGCGAGTATTCAATCGGTCTCCGAGGCGGTCGGCGATGTCGTTGAGCATCGCGGTGCGAGCCCCCGCCTGCGGCTTCTTCGGTTGGGTCTTCTTCTCCGGCGCCATGCCCGCGAGCGCTTCGGCGGCCCGAACAGAAAGCTCTTCGTTGACGATCTTGTCTGCCAACTTGGCCATGGCATCGTTGTCGCCAACAGACAAGATTGCCCGGGCGTGTCCCGCGGTCAGCACGCCTGCGGCGACGCGCTTCTGAACAACAGGCGGTAGCTTCAGGAGTCGCAGGGTGTTACTGATTTGCGGGCGCGAGCGCCCGATACGCGCTGCCAACTCTTCTTGGGTGCAGCCAAAGTCTGCGAGAAGCTGCTGGTATGCGGATGCCTCCTCGAGCGGGTTCAACTGAGCGCGGTGCAGGTTTTCGAGCAGAGCATCCCGCAACATGTCATCGTCGGCGGTTTCCTTGATGATCGCGGGGATGCTCTCAAGGCCCGCGATTCGTGATGCCCGGAGTCGGCGCTCGCCCATGATGAGCTCGTAGGTCTTCTTGCCCGGCATGGGCCGTACAACGACCGGTTGAAGGATGCCGATCTCCTTGATGCTGTGCACCAACTCTGCGAGGTCTTGCTCGTCAAAAACCTTGCGCGGCTGTTGTGGGTTAGGAACAATCTCGGTTGGCTTCAAGTAGGCCAGGCGAGCGCCCGGAACAGCGACCAGCTCTGTGTCGTTCGACCCTGCCGTTGCCCCGCCCTTCGCGTCGGCCCTCGTTCCTTGGCCGGGCGAGAACAGCGCGTCGACTGTTCGGCTAGTTGTCTCCGGCGCTCCAGGAATGAGTGCGCCGATTCCTCGACCCAGCCCAGTTCGTTTGGTTGCCATTAGGACCTCCCGGTCGTTGCCGCATGGCGATTTGCCATTTCGTGAGCCGCCTCGAGGTACGACACAGCCCCGATTGATTGTGGGTCGTACGTCAAAATCGTCTGTCCATAACTCGGGGCTTCAGAGACACGAACCGTGCGCGGGATGATCGTGCCCAGCGTCTGGTCCGGAAAATGCGTGCGCACATTCTCGGCGACTTCTTGAGCCAGCCGTGTGCGCCCGTCGAACATCGTCAGCAAAATCGTCGTCAGTCGTAAGTCGGGATTCAGCGCCGCGCCAATTCGGTTGATTGTGTCCTCAAGCTGCGTGACACCTTCGAGTGCGTAGTACTCACATTGAATCGGGATGAACACCTCCCGCGCCGCCACAAGTGCGTTGACCGTCAAGAGACCCAGCGACGGCGGGCAGTCAATGAAGACGTAGTGAAATGGTGCCGGCGAGCCGGCGAGAAACTCATTCACGGCCGCCTTCAGGCGAAAGCGTGACTCCGGGTCAGCAACAAGTTCGATTTCAGCGCCGGCAAGATGGATGTTCGACGGAACGCAGTACAGCTCCCCCGCCTCGGGTGAACGCTGAACCACCTGCGACAAGGGAACGTCATTCACGAGAACGTCGTAAATCCCTGGGACGTCATGGCTATGCGGAATGGACAGCGCGGTGGATGCGTTCCCCTGAGGATCCAGATCAATGACAAGCACGCGCGCACCCAAACGCGCGAACGCCGCCGCCAGATTTACGGCTGATGTCGTCTTACCAACGCCTCCCTTTTGATTGGAAACGGTGAACACGCGCGTCGCCCCGGGAAGTGGGGGCGCGGGGGCATCCAGAATTCGCCGGCGCCGCGTAAGATCGAGCACTTCTGCTGCCAGTGGCGTATCGACGGCCGGTGAGGGCGACGAGTCGGGGTCGAAATGTTTCACGTGAAACGGGCTCCTAGCGTGGTGACCCATCCACCTTAGCCCGAACCACCCACGTCGGCTCCCCGAGGTTTCCGCCGCCGAGCTCGATGACCTCGGCGCCTCGAAGCTTGAACTTCGAAACTTGCTTTGCGGCTGCGGTGAGCTCCGCGCCTGCGCCCGCTCCCTTCATCAAGATGAGTTCCCCGCCCGGGCGAACCGCGGGCGCAGTGATGGGGATGAGAGTTCGCAGGGCGCTCACCGCTCGAGCAGTGACTTGGTCTAGTGACATGCCCGCACAGTCTTCAGCCCGTGCCCGAACGACGTCGACGTTGGAAAGCTCGAGGGCCACTACCTGGGTTTCGAGCCACTGCACACGACGTTCCATGGGTTCAATCAGCGTGAGGTGCACATCCGGCCGCGCAATCGCCAAAACAAGTCCGGGGAGTCCCGCTCCCGACCCGACGTCGCCGACTCGCGCGCCACGAACCAGTAGGGGCGCGACGAGTCCGCAATTGGCGACGTGCCGCGTCCAGAGTCGCGCAAGCTCAAGTGGCCCGATCAGGCCGAGTTCCTCGCCACGTGCGGCCAAGTTCTCGGTGAAGGCGCGAACGACGTCAATTCGATCCCCAAAGACGCGGCCCGCGAAGGTCGGCTCTGCCTCGACCTCGTTCATTGATGTTTCACGTGAAACGGTGGTTAGGCGCGGCCGGTGATGACCGTGTGGCGGTCGCGTCCCTCGCCCTGTGACTCCGAGGTGTACCCGCGCTCCGCGACCAAGTCGTGAACCAACTTGCGCTCATAAGAACTCATGTGTGGCAAGGCTGCGGCGGTCGCCCCGCCCTCCAGTCGCGCAATCGCCGCGTCGACGAGAGCTTCCAGGCTTCGGGCGCGTTCTTCTCGAGATCCGCCAATGTCCAAGATCAGTCGAGAGAACTCTCCGGTCTGGTTCTGCACCGCGATGCGCGTGAGGTCTTGGAGGGCTGCCACGACGTCGGCTGAGGACAACCCGGACAGGTCGGACGGTTGGTTCGACGTGACCGTGACGTAGGCGCGTCCGTTGCGCGCATCGATGACGAGGTCGCCGTCGAGGTCGCACACGTCCAGCAGTTCCTCGATGTAGTCGGCCGCGACTTCTCCTTCCTGCTCGAGCGACGACAGGTTGGGTGCCGAGGGGGCGTCGGTCATTTCTGGCCCTTCTTTCCGTTCTGCTTCTTCGCCCGCGCCTTGCTCATCGGCTGTTGGCGCTGCGGTTGCTGTGGCTCGGGGGCGGCATCCTTTGCTTCGGCCTCGGGCGTGGCCTTGCCGCGGCGAGCGAGGCGCTCTTCTCGGGCCTTCGCTGCCTGGCTACCCGGGGTCGGCAT
>JBIISS010000154.1:0-3604 GCA_044340895.1 Microbacteriaceae bacterium | reverse complement strand
CCACCATTAGGAGAGCCATGGCGAACAAGGAAGCCTCGGTCACCGAACTCACGGAACTGTTCCAGAGTTCGAACGCCGTTCTGCTTACCGAGTACCGCGGCCTCACGGTTGCTCAGCTCAAAGAGCTACGTTCAGGCATCCGTGCAGACGCGACGTACGCCGTGGTGAAGAACACGCTGACCAAGATTGCTGCCGCTAAGGCAGGAATCGAAGGTCTCAACGACCAGCTCGTAGGTCCGTCCGCCATCGCATTCGTGCACGGCGACGCCATCGCGGTTGCTAAGTCGCTGCGTGCCTTTGCCAAGGCCAACCCTCTGCTCGTCATGAAGGGTGGCTATTTCGATGGCCGCGCTATCGACGCCACTGAGGTCAACAAGCTCGCCGATCTTGAGTCCCGGGAAGTGCTGTTGGCGAAGTTCGCCGGCGCTGCCAAGGCCTCGCTGTTCGGTGCCGCCTACCTGTTCAACGCACCGCTCTCGAAGGCCGTTCGCACGGTCGACGCGTTGCGTGCAAAGCAAAACGGCTAGCACCCGCTAGTCCGAGTAATTCAACCGATTCAACAAGGAGACAATCATGGCTAAGCTCACCACCGAGCAGCTCATCGAGGCTTTCAAGGAGCTTTCGCTCATCGAACTCAGCGAGTTCGTCAAGGCTTTCGAGGAGACCTTCGAAGTTACCGCTGCAGCTCCCGTTGCTGTAGCTGCTGCAGCTCCGGCTGGCGGCGGCGGCGCTGGCGCTGAGGCTGCTGAAGAGAAGGACGCATTCGACGTCGTTCTTGACGAGGCAGGCGCCAACAAGATCGCTGTCATCAAGGAGGTCCGTACGCTGACCAACCTTGGACTCGGCGAAGCAAAGGCTCTCGTTGATGGCGCACCTGCGACCATCCTCGAAGGTGCAAAGAAGGACGCAGCAGAGAAGGCAAAGGAAGCCCTCGAAGGCGCCGGCGCCAAGGTCACGCTCAAGTAGTCTTTTCTCACTTTCACGCGCAAGGCGTCACCCGGTTGTGGGTGGCGCCTTTTGCGTTGGTCGAAGATCGGTCGACGGCAGGCTTGCGCAGGTCGCCGGCTACCCTCCGGCAACGAGAAGCACGATGAGCCACCCGTTGAGCGCCACCAGCAAGACCGCAACGACGACCGCGGCGATGGTGGTGAGCCGGGTGTTCGTGAGGTCGCCCATCGTCTTCGCTTCGCTGGTCAGGCGGATGAGGGGCACGAGCGCGAGCGGAATGGCAAAAGACAACACGACCTGCGAGAGCACGAGCATCCACACCGGATTCGCACCGATGCCAAGCAGAATGATCGCCGGTACGGCGGGAATCGTGCGCCTGAGCCACAGCGGGATGTTTCGGCGGATCAAGCCGTGCATGATGTCAGCGCCGGCATAACTGGCAACGGACGACGACGCAAGACCACTGGCGAGCAGGGCAATCGCGAACAACACCGCAATGGCCGGACCGAGCGCCGAGCCCAACGCTGCGTAAATGTCGTTGAGGCTGGGAGTTTCGGACGCATCCATTCCGTTAACGAGGGGCGTCAGGGTCACCGCACCAATGATCAACATCGCCAAGTTGATGACCCCGGCCGTGAAGAGAGCGATTGTCACGTCAATGCGTGTCGAAAAGAGCGCGTGCGACCGCTCCTGGCGAGGGATGTGCGCGAAGCGATCGCGCATCAACGCCGAGTGCGCATAGATTGCGTGCGGCATGACGGTCGCGCCCACAATCGAAGCGGCCAACAAGACGGAATCCGTTCCGGCGAACTGTGGAACGAGACCGCCGGCCACGTCGCCCCAGTCCGGAGCGCGAACGAAGAGGGCAGCAAGAAAACCGACGGCGATAATGGCGAGCAACGCGATTATTGCCCACTCAAACGAACGCAGACTGACGCGGTTGTGCAGACTCAAGATTGCAAGCGACACACCGGCAGTGATGAGCCCGCCAAGGAGAAGCGGCAATCCGAACAGCAGATTGAGTGCAATTGCTCCACCGATGATTTCGGCAACGTACGTTGCCATCGCGGCGAGTTCGGCCTGCGCCCAAAAGGCGAGTCGAACCCATCGTGAGTGCAGCCGCTCGCCAATGTGCTCGGTGAGACTCTTGCCTGACGCAAGACCAAGCTTCGCCGAGAGATATTGAACCAGCCAGGCCACAAGGTTCGCCGAGACGACGACCCAAACCAAGAGGTAACCATAACGTGCACCAGCAGTCATGTTGCTGGCCACGTTTCCGGGGTCGAGGTAGGCCACGCCCGCAACGAGGGCGGGACCAATCAATGGCAACGCCTGCAAAACTCGCTTCACCTTTCCACAATAGGGCGATAGCGTGGCGATATGCGTATCCTTCTCGTTGGTTCGGGTGGCGTCGGTGACGCCATCGCAAAGATTGCCGCGCGACGTTCTTTCTTCGAAAAGATGATCGTGACTGACTACGACCTGGCGCGGGCAGAGCGAACCGTTGAATGGCTTCGACAGCGTCACGGTGCTGACCTGATTGATTCCCGCTTCGAGGTCGACCGCATTGACGCGAGCAGCGCCAACAGCGTCGCAGAGGTTGCCCGGCGTCACGGGGCGACGCACGTCATGAACGCGGTTGAGCCCTCCTTCGTTCCAACTGTTTTCGCAGGTGCCCTTGCTGCCGAAGCGAACTACCTTGATATGGCAATGTCACTCTCCCACCCGCACCCGGAGCGCCCATTCAGTGAACCCGGGGAGAAACTCGGTGATGCACAATTCGCCGCTCACGACGACTGGGTGGCTGCCGAGAGTCTTGCCCTCGTTGGAATCGGAGTGGAGCCGGGGCTCTCAAATGTCTTCGCACGCTATGCATGCGACCATTTGTTCAGCGAGGTCGACGAGCTCGGTACGCGTGACGGGGCAAATCTGGTGGTGCACGACGACGACGGCAACGAGATCTTTGCGCCGAGCTTCAGCATTTGGACAACCATCGAAGAGTGCCTGAACCCACCCGTTGTTTGGGAGGCCGACCGGGGCTGGTTCACGACGCCACCCTTTAGCGAGCCGGAGGTATTCACTTTTCCCGAGGGAATTGGTCCTGTCGAATGCGTCAACGTGGAGCACGAAGAGGTGCTGATGATGCCCCGGTGGCTCACCGCAAAACGGGTCACCTTCAAATACGGGCTCGGTAACGAGTTCATCACCGTTCTCAAGACACTGCACCAGTTGCACCTCGACTCGATTACGCCGATTCGCGTGCGCAGTGCATCCGGCCCGGTCGAGGTTGCACCGCGAGACGTCGTTGCCGCGGCACTGCCCGATCCCGCGACAATCGGCCCTCGGATGACCGGCAAGACGTGCGCGGGCGTGTGGGTTACTGGCACCGGAATCGACGGAAAGCCTCGCGAGGTGTACCTCTATCACGTGTCCGACAACGAGTGGACGATGCGCGAGTACGAATCCCAGTGTGTGGTTTGGCAGACGGCTCTGAACCCGGTCGTTGCGCTCGAACTTCTCGCAACGGGAGCATGGTCGGGCGCCGGCGTGCTTGGCCCGGAATGCTTTGACGCTCTTCCGTTCCTCGAACTCATGGCTAAGGCCGAAGCCGAGGGTGGTTATGGGCAAGCGTGGGGCATGGAAGATCGACTCGCGT
>JBIISS010000152.1:0-3624 GCA_044340895.1 Microbacteriaceae bacterium | reverse complement strand
CACCAGTGTGGGCCGACTTGCGAATGTCATGGCCAATTCGAGAATCTGGCGTTGCCCGTGCGATAGGCGGAAGGCGGGAGTGTCGAGCAGACGCACGAGATCGCCGGCTTCGAGAATTCGCCACGCCGTTGAAGTGAGGTCCGCGCGCCACTTCGTAAAGATCAAGGCCAACGGATGCACGGTCACTCCCATGCGCGCAACAGCGAGGTTTTGAGCCACGGTGAGCTCCGGCGCAATTGCGGGGGTTTGGAACTTGCGCGCAACTCCGGCTCGAGCCATCTGCCACGGCCGCATTTTCGTGAGGTCAGTGTCGCCAATGCGCCACTTTCCATTGGACGGAGGGACCGTGCCAGAGAGCGCATTGAGGAGTGTGGACTTGCCGGCGCCGTTGGGACCAATGAGGCAGTGCACGCCCCCGCGCGCCGTGAAATTGACATCATCGACTGCAGTGAACTTGCCGAAAACGCAGGTGATTCCTTTAGCGTCGAGAGTCGCGCGCCCGCCACTAATGTCTTCCGTCGCTGTCGTGAGCGTGACCACCCTGTGAGGGCGCCATCGTTCGGGCAACCGTTTGAGAACTGCCTCCGCCACGCCGTCGGGAATGAGCACCACGACGGAGATGAAGATGATGCCCATGGCAAGCAGCCAGACGGTGAGAAACCGATCCGCGAGTTCATTAGTGATGAAGCTGATGACGATAGCGGTGAAGAAAGACCCAATCAGGCTTGTGCGAGAACCAATCATTGCCCAGAGAACAAAGTTTGTGGCCAGCGCCAAACTGATCTGATCCGGCGCCACGAATTGGGTCTGCGTGGAGAAGAGTGCGCCTGCAAGCCCGGTCACAACTCCCGCAAACGAGAACGTTCCGATTCGAAAGGCAGGAATGTTGTATCCGGACGAGGCGGCTCGGATTGCATGGGTCTTTGCCAAGACGAGGACGCCGCCGAAAGGGCTGCGCGCGACGACAATCAGACTCCACAACATGCCCACCGCAGCAATCGTCACGATTACACGTTGGGACACGGGGTCGGCCGTCCAGAGGTCGCCCAGATTGAGAGAAGGCACTCCGGCGAGCCCGTTGAATCCTCCCGTAATGGGTGTCAGTTGATTAACGACCTCAACCGCGCCAAAAAGCAAAACGAAGGTGAGCAACGCGAAAGTGATGACGTTGACCCGACCGCGTAAGCCGACCAGACCCACGAGCATCGAGACAAACCCGGCAGCGAGTCCACCAAGCAGAATGCCGAGGATGGTTCCGCCGTCGGGGATGTTGATACCGCACCAGGCGGCTACGTAGGCCCCGATTCCAAAGGAGACCGCATGACCGAGGCTGAGTATCCCGGCGAATCCCCAGCAGAGCGCCAGGGCTGCTGTTGCGACACCATAAAGTGCAAATTGTGCGAAGAGACCGCCTTGGTAGCCGCCCAGCATCAGCGCCACCATCGGCACGGAAACAGAAGCGAGCACGGCAATCGAGCGCCTGATCATACGATTGCTCCCTTCGTAGATGGGCGACTGGCTGCCAAGACGATGAATGCCATGGCCAGAATCGCAAGTTTGGCGACGAGAGAGTCAACGACGAGTGTCGTGACGTTTTGAACGATTGCGATCGCCAGAGCGGCAACCAGCACCATGCTCACCCGAGCACCACCGACAATGACCACCACAAACATGACGAAAAGGTAGGCGTTACCCATTCCAGGTCCGACGTTGGTCAATGGTGCGATCAGCGAGCCAGCCAGGCTCGCCATGGCCGTGCTAACGGCAAAAACTACGAGCTTGAGTCTGCGTGATCGAACCCCGAGAGTTTCGGCTAAATCACCATCTGCTGCGACAGCACGCACCTTAACTCCGAGCGGCGTCAAGGTTAGGACGAGAAGCAGTGCGCCAATCACGACGACAGAAACGCCGATGAGGACGAGGCGGTAGATCGAAAACTCGGCTCCACCGATTTCAACCGATCCAGGAAGTGGATTCTCAACAAATTGGAAGTTTTTGCCGTAGATGAGCTCTACAACCTGCCGAATCACGATACCCAGACCGAACGTCCCGAGAATTGCGAGTTCGGGTGCCCGCGAGAAGCGTTGCAGGAGGCCTCGCTCAGTTAGCGCACCGAGCAAGAAACCGATAACGCAGGCCGCGAGCACCCCCACGACGTAGGGAAGCCCGATGGCCACAAAAGTTAAGACCGAATAGGCCCCGATCATCATGAAGTCGCCACTGGCGAGATTAATGATGCCCATGAGCCGGAATGACAAGGCCAAACCCATCGCGACCAGGGCGGATACCGAGGCAGTTGCCAAGATACCCAAGCCCTGGTCGACGAGGAATGCGAAATCCATGGAGTGGGACGAGTCCTACTTGCCCATGGGTTCGCTGCAGTCCTGCTCCGGGTCAACGGAGTCGAACGTCGTGGAGACAACCGACACGCCATCAGGCTGAACTCGAGTCAGGACGATTGACTGCGTTGCGAAGTGATCCGCACCGAAGGTCACCGTTCCCGAGGGTCCGTCGTACGTGAGGCCGGAGAGCGCCTTCAGAACATCTGTCCCGTTGGTTGACTTGGCCTTGTTTGCAGCAGCTGCCCACGCGTGGATAGCAACGTAAGTCTGCTCAGAGAGCGCCGTCTGTGGCGGTGCTTCGAGGCCGAACTTTGCATAGTATGCCTCGAGGAACGCGGTGTTCGCCGGAGTGTCCAGAGCCTCGTTGTATGCCATGGATACAAACATTCCGTCGGTCACCTCAGCGCCCATGGCGCCAAGCGTTCCGTCTTCGTAGATGACACCGAGTCGCTGAACGGCTGAGTTACCTACTCCAGCGTCGAAGGCTTGCTTCTCAAACGTGATTGCATCGCCACCGAAGATGGCTGGGATGATCAGCTCAGCTCCGCTTTGCTTGATCTTGGTGATGACGCTCTGGAAGTCAGTGGTGCCAATCGGAACCAGTTCTTCTCCAACTACCTCGCCACCGCTCGCCTCGATGTATTTCGCGGCCTGAGCAAGGACGGTTTGACCCCAAATGTAGTCAGCGCCGAGCAGGAACCACTTCTTCTTGCCGGTCTCTTCTTGGATGTAAGGAATGGCCGGCGCCAGCTGCTGTGCAGGAACCTCACCGTTCGAAATCACATTTGCGGCACAGAAGTTACCTTCAGCCAACGGGGTGTGGAAGTAGGCGATATCTGCCGTGGCCGTCACCGGGGCGACCGCGTCGCGAGTCGCGCTGTTGTGCTGTCCGAAGAGGGCGACAACCCCGTCTTCCTGGATGAGGCGCTGTGCTGCGCTCACACCAGCAGTGGGAACACCCGTCTCGTCGGCGATGAAGAGTTCTACGGTCCGACCATTGACCCCGCCCGCGGCATTGATTTCCGCAACAGCGAGTTCAGCAGCGTTCTGGGTGGGAGGACCGAAGATACCTGCGGGCCCACTGAGGTCAGTGAGCAATCCGATTGGAACCGGTTCGGTGCTGGCAGGTTCACCCGAGGATGAGCATCCAGTTAGTGTAGCGACAACTGCCGCCACAGCGACAAAAGCCGCTAGAGAGGAACGACGAATCACGATTATGCCTTTCGTTGTGAATGTGAATAGGAAAGCAAGTGCTAACGCATTTGTACACTGTCGTAACGTT
>JBIISS010000009.1:0-12433 GCA_044340895.1 Microbacteriaceae bacterium | reverse complement strand
AGCTCCGCGAACTCGTGGTCGCGTTTGTCGACCAGCGCATTTTTGGATCAATGGCTGTCGACCACTTGCTCGAACAGCACGGGTCGCTCGTACCGTCTCACGTGGCGCACATCGCGCTCGACCCGCTCGATGTTCGTTTCGACGACGACCTGTTCGTGACGCAACTTCGTGCCAAGCACACCGGCCTCAAGAGGGCCCTGCTCGACCAAACCTTGGTGAGCGGCATTGGCAACATTTATGCGGACGAGGCGTTGTGGGCATCCCGCCTGCATTACGACCGAGCGACCGATTCGGTCACGGCCGTCGAGGCGCGAACTATTCTCGATGAGGTTCGTGCGGTTCTGCGCAAGGCGCTGGCCGAAGGGGGCACGAGCTTTGATGCGCAATACGTGAATGTCAACGGGCAGGCGGGCTACTTCGCGCACAGCCTCAACGCTTACGGCCGGCAAGGCGAAGCCTGCGTTCGGTGTGGCACGCCGATCGTGCGGGAGTCGTTCATGAATCGCGGATCGCATTTCTGCCCGGTTTGTCAGCCTCGGTAGCATTTACCGCTGATTGGAAATATCATTGGGGGAAGCCCTGAATTACCGGGGCCCTGTTCAGCGGCACTCGTTAGTGGTGGCAGAGTTCATGGTGAGTCGTTTCCGCTGACGGGGAACGGCCCGGCGTAGGTCATCCGCACACAATTACGGAGGAATCATGAGCCCGGCACGAAGTACAGAAGGTGCGCCCATTTCCTCGATCGGTCGAGGGATTGCGGTGCTGGCGTGTTTCACTCCGCGCGCTCACTCGCTCACGCTGTCGGAGCTTTCGCAGAAGTCGAAGCTGCCGATGTCGAGCACGCACCGCGTTGTTGCGGAACTCACGACCGGTGGTTTCTTGGTGCGTGGCAAAGACAAGCGCTACCGCATCGGCACTCGCATGTGGTCAATCGCTCAGCTCGCTCCCGTGAGCGACCAGCTGCGCGACCGTTCGTTGCCGACTCTCGCGCGTCTCTATGAAGAGACGGGCGAGAACATCACGCTCGCCGTGCTCGACCGCGGACAAGCGCTCTACGTTGACCGCCTCGTCGGCGAAAAGACGATTCCGTCGGCCAGCCGTGCCGGTGGGCACTTGCCTTTGCACACCACCGGCGTTGGCAAAGTGCTGTTGGCCTACCTCGACAAAGAGAAGATCGACTCGTACCTGAGTCGCCCGCTGCAGCGTCCGACTCCGTATTCGGTTACCGACCCCGAGAAGCTGCAGGTCGAACTCGCCGAAGTTCGTCAGCGCGGGTATGCCGTCGCACGCCAAGAAATGACACCGGGTAGTGGATCGGTAGCGGTTCCTATTCTTCGTCGCGGGCGCTGTATCGCCGCCGTCGGTGTGGTCTCTCACCTGAACAAGTTGGACGTTCCACACCTGGTCGAAATCTTGAACCAAGCAGCGCTGTCCATCGCGCGCGAGTTGGAAGAAGACCACTAGTGGCAGTGCCGCATCTCGAGGCGGTCGTTTCGGGTCAGCCACTCGGTGAGGCGCCCGTCTACATTCTCGGGTCTGCACTCGGTTCGAATCACAACATTTGGAACGGCGCGCTCGAGCTCTTCGAGAGCCGCTTTTCGGTCATGCGGTTCGACCTTCCCGGTCACGGGGTGACCCCGCCAGCAGAAGCGAGCTTCACGATGGATGAACTCGCCGACGGTGTCATCGAGATGGCTACTCGTTTCGGGGTTGACCGGTTCCGCTTCGCGGGCGTCTCGATTGGTGGGGCGCTCGCCCTCGTGCTCGCACGCCGATACCCGAATCGTGTCGAGTCGGCCGGTGTGGTGTGTTCGGCAGCCACGTTCGGTGGCGTTGCCTCAGGATTCCTCGAGCGCGCAGCGAGCGTACGGGCAGAGGGCATGGATTTCGTCACGCCGAGTATTCCTGCACGCTGGTTTGCGCCCGCCTTCATCGAGGGAGATCCCGACACGGTTCAGCACATCGTCGACATGGTCGGCTCGTGCGAACCGGAAGGGTATGCCCAGTGTTGCGAGGCGCTCGCTACCTACGACGAGACCGCGCACCTCGGCGAAATTGATGTACCCGTCATGGTGGTGAGTGGTGAGCTTGATCCCGCAAGCCCAACTGACGCGGGCGCGGTTGTCGCCCGTGGTGTACGTAACGGTCGCCAGGTTGTCATCATGAACGCATCGCACTTGGCCGTGGTGGAGAATCCGCTCAGTGTCGCGGCGCCACTGCTTTCAAGCTGAGGACGAGCTTTCTCGGGCCCGGTTTCGCACGGGGTGCGCGCATCCATTAGCCTTCAAAAGCCGTCAAAACCACGGCTGACCTCACAACCAAAGGCGACGTTTCGTGTACTTGAAAAGCCTCACCCTCAAGGGCTTCAAGTCGTTCGCCCAACCAACGACGTTCGCGTTCGAAACCGGTGTCACGTGTGTGGTCGGCCCCAACGGCTCGGGTAAGTCAAACGTCGTCGACGCGCTCGCCTGGGTGATGGGTGAGCAGGGCGCGAAAACTCTGCGTGGCGGAAAAATGGACGATGTCATCTTTGCGGGCACGGCAACGCGCGGCCCGCTCGGTCGTGCCGAAGTTTTGCTCACGATTGACAACGCCGATGGCGCACTGCCAATCGAATACAGCGAAGTCACAATTTCTCGCACCCTGTTTCGCAACGGGCAGAGTGAATATGCCATCAACGGCGAGGGATGCCGCCTGCTCGACGTTCAAGAACTGCTCAGCGACTCCGGCCTCGGCCGTGAGATGCACGTCATCGTCGGTCAGGGGCGACTCGACGATGTGCTCGCTGCCGGCCCCGAAGATCGTCGCGGATTCATCGAAGAAGCTGCCGGAATTCTCAAGCACCGCCGTCGCAAAGAGAAGACGGTTCGCAAGCTCGACGCGATGCAGGCCAACCTCACGCGACTCAGCGACTTGGCCGGCGAGGTTCGTCGCCAGTTGAAGCCGCTCGGCGCGCAGGCCGAGGTGGCTCGCGAGGCGCAGTCGATTCAAGCTGAGCTTCGGGATGCGCGCGCCCGCATCCTCGCCGACGACGTGGTCGCCCTGCGCGCAACGCTCGACATTCACAACCAGACCGAGAGCGAACGTCACACCGAGCGCATTGTTCTGCAAGAGCAACTCGAGCGAGCGGTGCTTCAGATTCGTCACATCGAGGCCGATCAGTCGGGCGATGACGTCGATGTCGCTCGCCGACTCGTGTTTGCCCTGGAGTCAATGCAAGAGCGCCTGCGCGGTCTCTACACTCTGGCCAACCAGCGCCTGTCGTTCCTCGGTGCCGACTCTGAAGCCACTCCACTCGGCTCGGGTGTGACGCCTGCGATGATCGAGGCCGGTGACGCCGAAGTCGAGCGCCTGCGCGCCACCATCGGTGAGGCCGAAACCGCGTGGAAGGGGTCGGGCGAGGCGACCATCGCTGCCCGCGCTGCCCTCGATGCAATCGATGAGCAAATCGCCGCGCAGTCGGCACTCGTCGCTCAGTATGATCTCGACCTGAACACGTTGCGCGGTAAGCGCGACGCGGCGGATGCCCGACTCGCCAGTGTGCGCTCCGACATGGAACGCCAGCAGAACTCGATTGACGCCGCACGTCAACGTCGTGACCAGGCCCGTTCAACGCTCGCACTCGCCGAAAGCGAATCGATGACCGATGCGGGTGCGACCGCGCTCAATGACACGTATGAGCAGGCTCAGGTGGCGGTCGTTGCTGCCGATGCGCTTCTCGATGAACTTCGCGACTCACTGCACTCACTCGAACGTGAGCGCGACTCGCTACAGGGTCGCACGGGTGCGCTCACGATGGCGCTCGACCAGCGCGACGGATCGTCGGCCGTTGTTGCCGCCAAGCTCTCGGGCATTCGCGGCCTCGTCGCCGAACACGTCTCGGTCACGCCGGGGTTTGAGTCCGCGATTGCCGCTGCGCTCGGCTCGCTGTCGGATGCCGTTCTGGCCGACGACATCGACTCGGGTGTCGACGCCATGACCAGCGCGCGACGAGACGACCTCGGTCGCGTCGAACTCGTGGTCGCCGCCGGTGGCGGCGCAGTGAGCGCCAAGCTGCCGAACATCCCAGGGCTGACGCCTGCCGCCGACGTGGTCACCGCACCCGACGGTGTGATGGCCTTGCTCGCACACACTCTGATTGCCGACGACCTCGATGCCGCCCGTGCCGCGTGGAAGGGCTCTCTCGCCAAGATTTCTGATGATGTCACGGTCATCACTCGCGACGGCGACGTGCTCACCCGTTACGTCTTGCGCGGTGGGTCGGCCAAGAAGCAGAGCCGCATCGAACTCGTCGCCGAGCGCGACGTCGCAGCTACCCGACTCGACGAGGTCGTTGCACTGATTGATTCGTCTCGCTTCGCTCTCGCTGACCAGCGCGGTGTTGCCGAAGCGGCCAAGGAGCTCTCAACCGCAGCGCTGAAATCATTACGTGACTTTGACGCCCAATTGGCTCAGCGCAGTGAAGCGTTGAACCGCGCACGCGTGCAGGCCGAAGCGGCGGATGCCGAACTCGTGCGCATCGAAGAAGGACTCGCCCACGCCAACGAGCAGCTCGCGCAGGTTCAGGCCGAAGCCGAGTCGGCCACCGCAGAGTTGTCGGCGCGAGAATCGCAGCCACGCCCGGTGCTCGATGCGGCGATTCGTGATGGTGCACTGGCTGACCTCGAGCGTCTGCGTGAGGCTGAGGTGCAAGCGCGTCTTGACCTCGAGACAGCCCGCGAACGTGTTCGTGCCGAAGAGCTTCGTGTTGAGAGCCTGCGCCAGCAGCTCGAGGCAGACCGCCAGGCCGCTGAAGAGACTGCTCGCCGCATGGTGATTCGGCGTCAGCAGATGGATGCGGCCACCGCCGTTGCCGAAGACCTGCCACTCGTGCTCGCGTCAATCGACCGTTCCGTCAGTGAGGCGCGGGTTCGACTTGCTCAGCGCGAGGCCGACCGCACCGAACTGAACGAAAAGCTCTCGGGACTTCGCGTTCAAGAATCACAGTTGCGCGAGCGTCTCGCGCAGATCACCGAGAACGTGCACGGACTCGAACTTCAGATTTACGAAAAGAAGATGCACCTCTCGAGCCTGCTCGAACGTGCCGCCACCGATCTCGGTCTCGACGAAGACGTGCTCATTGCCGAGTACGGACCCGAGGTCGGCATACCGGTTGAGTCGGGTGACGGAGAGAGTGAGGGAGCGACTGAGGGCGCATCCACTTCGCCGTATATTCGTGCCGAACAAGAAGCCCGTCTCATTCGCGCCGAACGCAAGATCGGTCAGCTCGGTCGTGTGAACCCGCTCGCTCTCGAAGAGTTTGCCGCGCTCGAACAGCGTCACCAGTTCTTGACCGAGCAACTCAAAGACCTCGACAACACGCGCAAAGACCTGCTCACGATCATCGACGAGGTCGACTCGACCATGCAGACGGTGTTCGCGGCCGCCTTTGACGACGTCAAGCGAGCGTTCACCGACGTGTTCCCGATTCTGTTCCCCGGTGGTCAGGGCAGCATCACGCTGACCGACCCTGACGACATGTTGACCACAGGAGTTGACGTGATGGTCAAGCCTGCGGGCAAGAAGATTGACCGCCTCTCACTGCTCTCGGGTGGTGAGCGGTCACTCGCCGCGGTCGCGTTCCTCGTTGCCATTTTCAAGGCGCGCCCCAGCCCGTTCTACATTCTCGACGAGGTCGAGGCTGCACTCGACGACGCCAATCTCGGTCGACTCCTCACCATCTTTGAGGAACTGCGTGCGTCGAGCCAGCTCATCGTGATCACGCACCAAAAGCGCACGATGGAAATCGCGGATGCTCTCTACGGTGTCTCCATGCGTCAGGATGGCGTTTCGGCCGTGGTCGGACAGCGTGTGGCACAAAAGGACGCCAGTAAAGACGGCGAGAAAGACGCCCAGCCATCCGAGTCGGTACCGGCGTAATCGGTCCTCGCGAATAGGGTTTCTCTCATGGCATCGAAGTGGTCGCTGGGCTCGAAGCTCAAAGGCATGTTCGGCCGTCGATCCAAGATGGACGAGTCGACGTGGGAAGACCTCGAAGACACTCTGCTCGGCGCCGACTTCGGACCGGATGTCGCTGAGCAGCTCGTCGATGCGATGCGCGTGGCCGTGGCAAAGAACGGCGTGAGCGACTCGGACGACTTCGTTCGCCTGCTTCGCGAACTGCTCGAAGAGCGCCTATCGAAGTTCGACACCACGCTCAAGCTCAGTGAACGCCCGGCCGTGATTCTCGTCGTCGGCGTGAACGGGGTTGGAAAGACCACGACCATCGGCAAGCTCGCCAAATTCATTTCGTCTGCCGGGCGCTCGGTTGTCGTCGGTGCGGCCGACACGTTCCGCGCGGCCGCGGTCGACCAACTCGCCACGTGGGCCGAGCGGGCTGGAGTCGAGGTCGTGCGTCCGCAAGCGGATGGCCAGGATCCCGCATCCGTCGCATTTCAAACGGTCGAGTTCGCCAAGACAAACGGCACAGAGATTGTCATCGTCGACACGGCCGGTCGCTTGCAAACCAAGAGCGGACTGATGGATGAGCTCACCAAGATTCGCCGCGTCATCGAAAAACAGACGCCGGTGTCGGAGGTTCTGCTCGTGCTCGACGCAACCACGGGTCAGAACGGCCTCGCACAGGCGGATGCGTTCCTCGAGCACGCCGGCGTAACGGGACTGGTGCTCACCAAGCTCGACGGCTCGGCCAAGGGCGGCTTTGTGCTTGCCGTGCAGGAGCGCACTGGTATCCCGGTCAAGCTCGTCGGCACGGGTGAGGGCTTGGGTGACCTTTCCGGGTTCAGCCCGGTTGCCTTCGCGGCACAGCTCGTTGATTAGGCAAGCTGGTCGAAACGACCAGCGCGTCGAATAAACTGAACCCGCTATGGCAACCTTCTCAGACCTCTCTTCGCGCTTAACCGAGTCGCTCAAGAACCTTCGCGGCAAGGGCAAGCTCTCGCCCGCCGACGTTGACGGCACGGTTCGCGAGATTCGACGCGCTCTGCTCGACGCTGACGTGTCGCTCGAGGTGGTCAAAGACTTCACCGGCCGCGTTCGCGAGCGCGCCCTCGGTGACGATGTCAGCAAAGCGTTGAACCCCGCTCAGCAGGTCGTGCAGATCGTCAACGACGAGTTGGTCACGATTCTCGGTGGCGAACAGCGCCGGCTCGAATTTGCCAAGAAGCCACCGACGGTCATCATGCTTGCGGGTCTGCAGGGTGCGGGTAAGACCACCCTCGCCGGCAAGCTCGCCAAGTACTTGGCGAAAGATAAGCACACTCCTCTGCTCGTCGCGTGTGACCTCCAGCGCCCGAACGCGGTGAACCAGCTTCAGGTCGTCGGTGAGAAGGCCGGCGTCGCGGTGTTTGCTCCCGAGCCGGGCAACGGCGTGGGCGACCCGGTCAAGGTCGCCAAGCAGTCGATCAAGTACGCCATCGACAAGGTTCACGACGTCGTCATCATCGACACCGCCGGCCGACTCGGTGTTGACGCCGAAATGATGAAGCAAGCATCCGAGATTCGCAAGGCGACGAACCCCGACGAGGTTCTGTTCGTTATCGACGCGATGATCGGTCAGGATGCGATTGCCACGGCCAAGGCGTTCCAGGAGGGTGTCGACTTCACGGGTGTCGTTCTTTCAAAGCTCGACGGTGACGCACGCGGTGGTGCCGCGCTCTCTGTTGTCTCGAGCACGGGTCGCCCGATTCTGTTCGCATCCACCGGTGAAGGTCTCGACGAGTTCGAGCCGTTCTACCCCGACCGCATGGCGAGCCGAATTCTCGACCTCGGTGACATCCTCACGCTCATCGAGCAGGCTCAAGAAGCGTTCGACGCTGACGAAGCCACCAAGATGGCCGAGAAGTTCAAGACGGACTCGTTTACGCTCGATGACTTCCTCGGCCAGATGCAACAACTCAAAAAGATGGGCTCGCTCAAGAACATGATGGGCATGCTTCCCGGCGCCGGGAAGATGAAAGAGCAGCTCGACAACTTCGACGAAAAAGAAATCACGCGCACCGAGGCGATCATCCAGTCGATGACTCCGGCCGAGCGCACCAACACCAAGTTGCTCAATGGCTCGCGTCGTCTGCGCATTGCCAAGGGGTCCGGCATGACCGTGACCGATGTCAACGCTCTCGTCAACCGTTTCGAGCAGGCCGCCAAGATGATGAAAACGGTCTCGAAGGGCGGTGTTCCTCAGGTTCCCGGCATGGGCCCGATGGGGCAGATGGCCCACGGCAAGGGGCGTGTGGCGGCGCCGGCCAAGAAGAAGGGCTCGAAGTCGGGCAACCCGGCAAAGCGCGCAGCTGAGAACGCGGCACTGGCGTCGGGCGCACCTTTGGGCGGAGCATCCGCATCGGGTGCTGGCTTTGGCCTCGGGTCGCAGAATCCGGGAGCGCCCACGAGTGAAGAACTCGACGCGTTGCAGAAGTTTCTCGGCAAGGGCTAATCGCCCGCTCGATTCGCGCCAACGGCCCTCTGTCTGGCAGACTAACTAGTCGAGTCCTTTTCGACGACCGACCCTCTAATCAGTCCCGAAAAGCGAATCCATCAGAACTTTCGTCGCAAAAGCGTCCCCACGTTCGCGTCACCGTTCACCCACCAATACCTCACAGGAGAATTGTGGCTGTCAAAATCCGTTTGAAGCGTCTCGGAAAAATCCGTTCGCCTCACTACCGCATCGTCGTTGCCGACTCGCGCACCAAGCGCGATGGTCGTGTGATTGAAGAGATCGGTCTGTACCACCCCACCCAGAACCCATCGTTCATCAAGGTTGACTCCGAGCGCGCGCAGTACTGGCTCTCCGTTGGCGCACAGCCAACCGAGCAGGTCACTGCCATCCTCAAGCTCACCGGCGACTGGGGTCAGTTCAAGGGTGACAAGAACGCCAAGAGCACGGTCCAGGTTGCAGAACCAAAGCCTGCGTTCAAGCTCGACGACAAGAAGAAGCCCGTGCTTCGCCCGAAGACCGAAAAGCCGGTCAAGGTTGAGGCCACGGAGACCGTCGAAGAGATTGTTGCTGACGTCGTTGCCGAAGAAGCTGCTGTCGAAGCAGCTGAAGAGGTTGTCGTTGAGGCCGTTGCCGAAGAAGCACCTGCTGCCGAAGAGGCCGCCGAAGAAGCAGCCGCCGAAGAAAAAGCAGAGTAGTAGGAAACACGCATCATGCTCGCTGCCGCACTCGCACACCTCGTCAAGGGACTCGTTGAGCACCCCGATGAGGTCACGGTGCAGGCACGCGACACGAATCGTGGCGAGATCCTTGAGGTTCGCGTGAACCCCGAGGATCTCGGCCGCGTTATCGGCCGTGCAGGCCGAACGGCGAAATCGTTGCGCACCGTCATCGGCGCACTCGCCAAGGGTCGAAACGTGCGTGTCGACATCGTCGACACCGACGCGTAGATGCCCAAAGATGATCGCCCGGCGCAACTTCGCGTCGGCCGTTTGACCAAAGCGCACGGTCTCAAGGGCGCAATCAAGCTCGAGCTCTACACGGACGAACCCGACAAGCGATTCGTTCCGGGAGCAACCTTCTCGTTACAGGTTCCCGAAACCTCACCCTGGTTCGGCAAGACAATCGAGTTCTCGGAACTGCGCTGGTACAACAGCCACCCGGTTGGCTTCTTCAAGGGCGTGGATGATCGCACGGCCGCCGAGTCGCTCATCAAGGCTATCCTCTGGATGGACCACGACGACACCGCACTGCCAGAAGAAACCGACGCCTGGTACGACCACCAGCTCACCGGCCTGACCGTGATTCGCGATGGCGTCAAGGTCGGAACGGTTGCGCGCGTCGATCACTTCCCCGCGCAAGACATGCTCATCGTCACGGCCGCGTCGGGTGAAGTCATGGTTCCGTTCGTGAAGGCAATCGTGTCGGGTGTCGACCTCGAAGCCAAGACCGTCACTGTCACGCCGCCACTCGGTCTGTTCGAAGAGATTGCCGACGACGACCTCGAAGCCGAAGGCGCGAATTCAGTGGACTCAAATGACGCCGGTGATGGCGGCGGATCTGCAGGGGACTAACCGTGCGTTTTGACATCGTCACGATTTTCCCTTCCTTTTTTGAGGTGCTCGACATCTCACTGCTGGGTAAGGCGCGCACGAACGGTGTGCTCGAGTACAGCATCCACGACCTTCGTGACTTCACAGCCGACAAGCATCACACCGTCGACGACACCCCCTACGGCGGGGGAGCGGGCATGGTCATGAAGCCCGAGCCGTGGGGCGAGGCGATTGATTCGCTCACCAGTGACGACGCCATTCTCATCGTGCCGTCGCCCGCGGGCGAACCGTTCACGCAGGCGATGGCTCGCGAATTCGCCACAGCGCCGCAGTTGATTTTTGCCTGCGGTCGATACGAGGGCATCGACCAGCGAGTGTTTGATCACTTCTCGTCGCGGATGCGCGTTCGCGCGGTATCACTGGGCGACTACGTGCTCAACGGAGGTGAGGTTGCTGCACTCGCGATGATCGAAGCCGTGGCCCGACTCGTACCCGGCGTCGTCGGAAACCCCGACTCACTCGTTGAGGAATCGCACGAAGACGGCCTGCTCGAATACCCGAGTTACACGAAACCGCAGGAGTGGCGTGGGCTCGAGGTTCCGCCGGTGCTGTTGAGTGGTAATCACGCGGCAATCGCCGACTGGCGTCACGCGCAGCAGGTGGAACGCACGAAGCGCGTGCGACCCGATCTTCTGCCGGAGTAGCTGACGCAATCACGGACCAGCCGGATTAGGTGCGAGTGCGAACACGTGACAAAATAGGGAAGTTGTGTCACGCGGCCCTCGATTCTGCTACAGGGGAATCGTGCATAGCGGCCCACATGTGACACCGAATTCATCACCCACATACCCGTGCCACGACCTGTAGCGAGCACAGAGAGCGAAAAAATCATGCAAAAGCTCGACATCGTCGATGCAGCCAGCCTGCGTAGCGACATCCCCGAGTTCCGTGCCGGCGACACCGTCAAGGTTCACGTGAACATCATCGAGGGTAACCGTTCGCGTATCCAGGTTTTCCAGGGCGTCGTCATCGGCCGTTCCGGTGAGAGCGTTCGTGAGACGTTCACCGTTCGCAAGGTCAGTTTCCAGGTTGGAGTCGAGCGTACCTTCCCGGTTCACTCCCCAATCATCGACCACATCGAGGTCGTCACCCGCGGTGACGTTCGCCGCGCAAAGCTCTACTACTTGCGCAACCTCCGTGGCAAGAAGGCAAAGATCAAGGAGAAGCGCGACTTCTAAAACGCGCACACGTTTTTGGCGGACCCCGATGCGAATCGGGGTCCGCTGCAGTTAACGGTGGATGCGCGAGCGCGAAGTCGCCCAACATTCGGCGTGCGTGCATCGTGTCTACAGGTAATTCGCAACAACCCGCCTCGTAGACTTTGCCAGTGACCTCAACCCCGCCCAAGAGCATCGGCGCTTCGCTCTTAAGTTTCGTGCGGGACGTGGTGGTCATTCTCGCGATTGCAATTGTCGTCTCGTTCCTCGTCAAGACGTTCCTGATTCGTTCGTTCTTCATTCCGTCGGCGTCGATGCAAACGACCCTCATGGCCCCCGACAAATCCGTTGGCCGCGAGGCAGACCGGGTCATCGTGAATGAACTTGTGCCCGACATCATGCCCATCTCGCGCGGCGACATTGTCGTGTTCCGCGACCCCGGCGGCTGGCTACCCGCGAAGTCGTCGACCACGTCGGCCAACCCGCTCGAGGCCGGTCTGGAGTGGCTGATGTCACTGTTTGGTCTGGCATCACCCGACTCGAACGAGCACCTCATCAAGCGCGTCATCGGGTTGCCCGGCGACACGATTGTCTGTTGTGAACCGACGGGCGAACTCACCATCAATGGCACGCCGGTTGTCGAGCCCTACATCAATGCGAACTCCGAGGGCCTGGCATCCGCCGTCGACTTCACCGTGACCGTGCCCGAGGGCGCGCTCTGGGTGATGGGTGACAACCGAAACAACTCTGCCGATTCGCGTTTTCACCCGAACGAACCCGGACGTGGTTTCGTCGGCATCGACGACGTGGTGGGTCGTGCGTTTGTGATTTCATGGCCGATTGACCGCTGGTCATGGCTGTCAAATTACTCCGAGGTGTTTCTGAACGTTCCCCTGCCTCCGACCCTGCCCGCAGGATTCGAATCAACTCCCACGGTCTCGCCCCGCGGCTAAAGCCGATCTGAGCACCACCGTTCATGGTCATCGAAGCGACGCGAGATTTCGAACTCGAACTTCTTGCTTCGGGCGCCTCACTCGTCATCGGAATGGATGAGGTTGGCCGAGGCGCCATTGCCGGCCCGGTGTATGTCGGCGTGTGTGTTGTCACCGATCAGACGCCGGATGCCCCGGCCGGCCTGCGCGATTCGAAACTGTTGTCGGCCCCACGCCGTGAGGCGCTCGCGCCACTCGTTCGCGACTGGGCAATCGTCGCGTGTGGGTCTGCGTCGGCTG